>JAEWPQ010000159.1 GCA_023460575.1 Bacillota bacterium | reverse complement strand
GGATTGCAGTTCTGACAACGGCACGGATCGCAGCATTCATACCTGGTGCGTCGCCGCCGCTGGTTAATACGCCAATGGTTTTCACTTGTTTTGCCATAGTAACTTCCTCCTGATTCACGGATATCTGAATTTGTAAGTTTTACATTTCATACATGTTGTATTCTAATTCATTTTGCCAATCTTTTCAAGTTTTTTTTCTACAAGTCTGACATTTATTTCACCAAGTTTTTTGGTTAATATATCAATAAGTTCATTGGAAGCATTTACATTCCAGTTGGCCGGGAGCACTTTTTTTGCCCGTTCATTCTCCAGATAGATGATTACGGAATCGCTGCCTTCGGATTCCCGCAACAGTTCCAGAATCTCCCGCTCTGACTCCACATACGTATCCTTATCTGGGAATTTCAGCCACAGCTCTTTGGGTACTGCTGAAAATGGGATCACTCTCTCGCAGATCAGCTTGCCCACCGGATCATCTCCAATGGATGCCCTTCCCTGGATAAATACCTTAGACTCCTCTACAAACAGCTCTCTCTTGCTCTCGTAGTCCTTGGGAAATACAATGACCTCCACGGACCCAACAAGATCTTCCAGGGTCAGGAATGCCATCATCTTGTTGTTTCTGGTAGTTTTTACGTTTTTACCTGTAATCATACCTCCAATGGTTACGTAAGCCCCGTCCTGCACATTGGTTTTCTGGGTTTCCTCGTCAACAATAAAATCCACAGTGACTGCCGTAATGTGATTTCTCCATGTCTCCTCATATGCCTCAAGAGGGTGGCCGCTTACGTATATCCCAAGAGTCTCTTTTTCAAAGGCAAGAAGGTCTTCCTTCTCAAACTCTCCCACCTCAGGAAATGTGATCTGATAGTTGCTTTTCTCTTCCTCACCGGCCAGATCGAACAGCGTGATCTGCCCTTCCATGGTGTTCTTACGTTCCTTACTCCGCTGGTCAAGCAGCTCTGGCGCGATTAAAAGTTTCTGCCTTCTCGTGCCCGGAAGTGTATCAAGTGCTCCTGATTTAATGAAATTCTCAAGCGTCCGCTTATTAACCTCCTTGTTGCTCATCCGGTCGATAAAGTCTTCCATATCATGATAGAAACCGTTTTGCTCCCGTTCAGCCACAATCTGCTCCACAACGGATTTGCCTACGCTTTTAATAGCGGAAAGCCCGTATCGGATGGACTTGCCTGAAACGGAAAATCTGCTTTCTCCCTCATTGATGTCCGGCGGGAGTATGGAAATGCCCATCTGCCTGCAGCTAAGAATATATTCAGAAACCTTAGACACATTGTCCATAACAGAGGTCAGCAAAGCCGCCATAAACTCCTGGGGATAATAGTATTTTAAAAATGCAGTCTGATAGGATACCACTGCATATGCTGCCGCGTGAGATTTATTAAAGGCATATTTGGCAAAATCAATCATCTCATCATAGATATGATTGGCTGTCTTTTCATCAATTCCGTTGGAAATACAGCCGGATACGCCTTCTTCCATATTCCCGTATACGAAATTCTGGCGTTCCTTCTCCATGACGTAGGTTTTCTTCTTTGACATGGCACGGCGCACCAGATCGCTTCGGCCCATGGTATATCCTGCAAGGTCCCGGACGATCTGCATAACCTGTTCCTGATATACGATACATCCGTGGGTGGGGCCCAGTATGTGTTCCAGCTGAGGACAGTCATAGGTGATGGAATTCCGGTCATTCTTACCTTTTAAATACTTGGGGATAAAATCCATAGGGCCCGGACGGTAGAGAGAAATTCCGGCAATTATATCTTCCAGACTCTCCGGCTTTAATTCCTTCATGAAACTCTTCATGCCGGAACTTTCCAGCTGGAATACCCCATCATCCTTACCGGACCCGATGGAATCGAGCACTGCTTTGTCATTGTAATCAATCTGGTCCATATCAAGGATAATTTCCCGGTTCTTCTCCACTGCCTCAACTGCATTCTGAATCACCGTAAGAGTCCGAAGCCCTAAGAAGTCCATCTTTAAGAGTCCCAGTTCCTCTAATGTGGTCATGGTAAACTGAGTGGTAATGGTTCCGTCTGCTGCTTTTGACAAAGGAACATATTCATCCACGGAGGTACGGCTGATTACGACTCCAGCCGCATGCATGGAAGTGTGCCTTGGAAGTCCTTCCAGACGCATGGACATGTCGATTAAATATTTTACCTCAGGATCGTCATTGTACGCGCTGCGAAGGTCAGGGCTCTGTTTCAGCGCCTTTTCCAGTGTCATGCCAAGATCACCCGGTATCATCTTGGCAATGGCGTCACAGCGGGCGTAAGGCATATCCAGAACCCTTCCTACGTCTCTCACCACACCCTTCGCTGCCAGAGTACCAAAAGTAACGATCTGAACCACCTGCTCCTTGCCGTACTTCTCCACGACATAGTCAATGACTTCCTGACGCCGTTCAAAGCAGAAGTCCACGTCTATATCAGGCATGGAGACTCGTTCCGGATTTAAGAAACGTTCAAAGAGAAGGTTGTACCGGATGGGATCAATGTCCGTGATCCCCAGACAGTAAGAAACGATGCTTCCTGCTGCAGAGCCTCTTCCCGGTCCCACCATGATATCTTTCGATCTGGCATAATGAATGAAATCCCACACAATCAGGAAGTAGTCCACATATCCCATCGTATGAATGACATCAAGTTCATAGACAAGACGTTCCTTTAAAGTCCCGTCATCCTCCGGATAGTGACGTTCAAATCCCTCTATGCAAAGTTTATTTAAATAAGTCCATGAATCAAAGCCTTCCGGAACATCGTACTTAGGCAGCTTGGTGACTCCGAATTCAATCTCCACATTGCAGCGCCCGGCAATCTTATGGGTGTTCTCAACTGCCTGGGTTGCATAGGAAAAGAGAGTTTTCATCTCCTCTTCTGATTTGCAGTAATACTGTCCGCCCTCATAGCGCATCCGGTTTTCATCTGCCACCTTCTTACCGGTCTGAATGCACAAAAGAATGTCGTGGGGTGTGGCATCCTCCGCATAGGTATAGTGAATATCATTGGTGGCTACCAGTTCGATACCGGTCTCCCCGCTCATACGCACCAGGCCCTGATTCACGGTCTTCTGCATGGGGATCCCATGATCCTGAAGCTCAAGGAAGAAATTGCCCTGTCCAAATATCTCCTGATAACGAAGAGCCGCTTCCTTTCCCTTTTCATACTGCCCTCTGCCGATATAGCGCTGCACCTCTCCCGCCAGACAGGCGCTGAGGGCAATTATGCCCTCATGATACTCTCTTAATACTTCATAATCCACTCTTGGTTTATAATAAAATCCATCTACAAATCCTTTGGAAACAATCTTCATTAAATTCTGATAGCCCTGATTGTTCTCAGCAAGAAGTACCAGATGGTAGTAACGGTCTTCCCCGCCTGCAAGCTCTCTGTCAAATCTGGAACCGGACGTCACATACACCTCACAGCCGATTATGGGTTTGATGCCCGCATCCTTCGCGGCTCTGTAAAAATCAATCACGCCATACATAACGCCATGGTCAGTGACTGCCATACTGTCCATACCCAGTTCTTTGGCTCTGGCAGTCAGCTCCTTAATCTTGCAGGACCCATCAAGCAGGCTGTATTCTGTATGGACATGCAAATGTGTAAATGCCATCTGTCATATCTCCTTCTATCCTCATTTCTTCCATTATAACATAAAAAGACAACCCCTGAAAATAATTTGCACCAAATTAAAAAGGGAGATATATAAGAGGCGGAGCTTCCATTGTCAGGCAATGGCAGTCTCCGCCTCAAAAACACGTTATATTCCAGTTATTATTCCTGATTGCTTAAGTATTTCTCGATTTCACTGACCGCATGCTCTTCATCGGTTCCGTCAGCCGTAATTGTAATCTGCTCTCCGGCTGCAAGGCCGAGAGTCATCATACCCATAATACTTTTGGCATTCACTCTTTTTGATTCAATTTCAACATAAATATTGCTTTCATACTGGCTGGCAACCTGAACCAGCATAGCAACTGGTCTCGCTTCCAAACCTGATGCAAGTTCCACAGTGACTGTTTTTCTTACCATAATTATCCTCCTCATTCCTCTGAACGGATCTGTTCCGTTCCGCTGCCCACGCCTGTCCCGCGCAGCCGCCCTGCTAAATCACAAAGCTTTCTAAGTCGGTGGTTCACTCCTGATTTGCCCACAGGAGGGTCCAGAGCTTCTCCAAGCTCTTTTAATGTTGCGTCCGGTCTTTCCAGTCTCTCTCTGGCAATCTCCACTAAATTATCCGGAAGATTATCAAGTCCGATTGTATCTCTGATATATTCTATATCTTCTATCTGCTTTACCGCAGCTGATACCGTTTTATTAATATTGGCAGTCTCACAGTTGACCTGTCTGTTCACGCTGTTGCGCATGTCCTTTAATATCCTGATATTCTCCAGCTCCATTAAAGTGACCGGCGCCTCCATGACATTTAGAACATCAACAATCTGGCTTCCCTCCTTGATATAGACAACAAAATAACGCTTTCTCTTTACTATCTTTGCATCAAGTTCAAAGGTTGCAATAATTGATTTCAACTGCTCTGCTTTTTCTTCTGTGGCACATACAATTTCATAATGGTAAAACTTCTCGGGATCACTGATGGATCCTGATGAGAGGAATGCCCCCCGTATAAATGCTCTTCTGCAGCAGGACTGCTGGATCACCACGTTCTTCACTACATTTAAATTCTCTCCTACCTCTCCGTTATCGTCAAGGAGCTTGGTCGCATGAAGCACGCGAATGGCATCCTCATGTTCCCGGATAGTCACCGTATAAGTACGGTTCCTGTTTAAGTAGGCGTTTCTTCTAATAGAGACATCAGTACTTATATTAAATGTTTTTTTCAATAATGTAAAGTACTTTCTTGCAACTGCTACATTTTCCGTATGGATTTTAATCGTATAGCGGTCTTCTTCCGATATAATTATCTTACCGCAAAGGCTGATGATCGCAGCCATTTCCGCGATCTGGCAATGTCTTGCGGGGCTGATCTGCCTGGAAAGCTCTTCTTTTAACTTGGAAGAAAATGACATATCTAGATCACCCTTTTTCCTGTATTATCCTTATCAATATCCCGGTGTTCGATTTTTATACCGAATTCCGCCCTGGACTTAAATTTATCATAAACCGCTTTCGCAACCGTTACGGAACGGTGTTTTCCGCCTGTGCAGCCAATGGCGATTACCAGCTGGTTTTTGCCCTCCAGAACATAGTTTGGAAGAAGAAAATCCAGCAGATCATAAAGCTTGTTCAAAAACAGATCAGCGGTTCCATGCTGCATCACATAGTCCCGCACTTCTTTTTCTTCTCCCGTCCTGTTTCGCAGCTCCTCTACGTAAAAGGGGTTGGGAAGAAATCTCACATCAAACACCAGATCAGCATCGGACGGAATTCCATATTTAAATCCAAAGGAAAGAACTGTAATGTATAAATTACGGTAAGATTCATGATTTATGAAAATCTTCTCCAGTTCCTGTCTCAGTTCCTTTGTGAGAAGCTTGCTGGTATCAATGATGTAATCCGCTTCTTCCTTTAGAAATGCAAGCTTCTTACGCTCTTTTTCAATTCCGCTGTCAATTCTGCCGCCAGCTGCGAGAGGATGGGCTCTTCTGGTTTCTTTATACCGCTTAATCAGTATTTCATCTCCGGCATCCAGGAAAAGAATTTCAAAGGGCAGCCGTTTTCTGGACCATTCATCAAAGATACGGTCTAAAACCGACAAATCTTCTCCGCTTCTGATATCAATTCCCAAAGCAGCGTTCCGGATCCCTTCCGGATTTTTAAGGGTAAGCTCTGCAAACGTCTCGATCAGCGGTATGGGCAGATTATCCACACAGTAAAATCCCATATCCTCCAGCATCTTGAGCGCCTGCGTCTTCCCTGCGCCTGACATGCCTGTCACAATTACAAGCCTCACTGTATACTCCTTTGCACCGTTAAAACTTACCCAGTGTCTTTACTTCCATCTCAAGCATCACTCCGGTTTTTTCGTATACCCTGTTTTTTATCTCTTCACATAAGGCTATAATGTCCGCCGCTGTTGCCTGATCCTTATTAATCACGAATCCGCAGTGTTTCTCTGAAACCTGGGCTCCTCCTACGGAAAATCCCCGAAGCCCTGCGTCTTCAATCAGCTTCCCGGCAAAATATCCTTCCGGGCGTTTAAAGGTACTTCCTGCACTTGGAAATTCCAAGGGCTGTTTTTCTTTTCTTCTGCGTGCCAGTTCATCCATACGGCTTTTGACAGAAACCGGATCACCTTCTTTTAAGCGAATGGAAGCTTCGAACACAACATACTTTTTTGGTATAATGCAGCTGGTCCGGTATCCCAGGGAAAGCTCGCTGGCAGGGATCTCTCTGATATCACCTTCCCCTGTCACCACTTTCACACTGCGAAGTACCTCTTTCATCTCCGAACCATATGCACCGGCATTCATGACTACGGCTCCCCCCAGAGTTCCCGGAATTCCGGCAGCAAACTCAAAGCCTGTCAGTGACGCCTTATATGCTTCCTGTGCGATTCTTGCCAGAGATAATCCTGCTCCGGCTTTTATCATCCCCGTCTCATGATTTACTTCACAGCTGTTAAAGCTGTCCATAGAGATAACCACCCCGTCAAAACCCTGATCCCCCACCAGAAGATTGCTTCCATTGCCTAATATAAAATAAGGCACTTCTTCCTGCTTACAGATTTTAATAACTGCTGCAAGCTCGTTCTCATCTCCAGGAGTTACAAAGCAGGCTGCCGGTCCCCCGACCCGAAAGGAGGTATGCTTTCGCATCTCTTCCCCTGCTTTTATATGGTTTTTATCGGCTGCACCAAGAAGCTTTTCATAAATTCCAGTCATCAGACACCTCAATCATCCTGTTTTCTTGATAAGTTTGCCTGGACGCGGTTGTATAATTCCTGTGCCGCGTTGTACCCCATCTTCTTCTGTCTGTAATTGACGGCAGC
>JAEWPQ010000158.1 GCA_023460575.1 Bacillota bacterium | reverse complement strand
AACGCAAACTGGTCCTGGGTAATTGGCTGCAGTCACAGCCATTTTGGCTACCAGAATCCCATGGCAGCCTGGATATTGTCGCAAGATGATGAATTTAAACCAATTTCACGAAATGGTGCAAGTGATTGGAGTAAGAGCCTGGAGAGACAGCTGGAATTCTATCAGTGGCTGCAGTCCGAAGAAGGCGGCATTGCGGGCGGTGTCTCCAATTCCAATAACGGCCGTTATGAAAGCTGGCCTTCGGGAACTGCAACCTTTTATGGAATGGGGTATCAGGAACACCCTGTATATGCTGATCCGGGAAGCAACCGGTGGTTTGGGTTCCAGGCATGGTCGATGCAGCGTGTAGCAGAGTATTTTTATAAAACAAAGGATTTAAAGGCAAAAGCCTTGCTGGAAAAATGGGTTAAATGGATTAAAACAGTTGTGAAACTGGAGGCTGACGGAACCTTTGCGATTCCTGATAATCTGGACTGGTCAGGCCAGCCTGAAACTTGGACAGGAACCTATACCGGAAATCCCAATCTGCATGTAAAAGTAAGCACCTATGGCACTGACCTTGGCGTGGCAGGCTCTCTTGCCAATACTTTACTGTATTACAGTAAAGCTTCTGGTGACGATGAGGCCAGAGTACTTGCCAAGGAATTATTAGACCGTATGTGGAACTTGTACAAAGGTGACAAAGGGCTTTCTGTTCCCGAACAAAGGAATGACTACAGCCGTTTCTTTGATCAGGAAGTCTATGTACCGTCTGGCTGGACAGGAACCATGCCAAACGGAGATGAAATTAAATCCGGAGTTAAGTTTATAGATATCCGTTCTAAATACAAAGATGATCCTGATTTTCAGAAGGTTCAGAACGCTTACAACAGAGGAACAGCTCCGGTATTAAATTACCACCGCTTCTGGGCACAGTGTGATATAGCTATTGCTAACGGTGTATATTCCATGCTGTTTGAAGAAGGCGGAGAGCCGGTAAACAACTCTGCCATTGATCCCGCATCAGCAGTTTTTGACAAAAAGGCAGGCAGCCAGAAAGATATTAAAGTCACCCTTTCCTTAAACGGAAATACTTTTACGGGGATCAAAGAGGGAAATAAATATTTAACAGAGGGTTTGGAGTACACCTTAATTAATGATACGGTTGTATTATTGAAAACCTATCTGGCAGAAAAAAAAGTTGGAAAATTAAAGCTCACCTTTGATTTCAGCGCGGGAACTGACCCGGTACTTGTCCTGACTGTGACAGATTCTTCAATAGCAGCAGGAGACATTAAAGTACAAATGTATAATGATACCACAAAAGCACAGGTAAGTTCAATTGTACCGAAAATCAAACTTACCAACACTGGGAAAACCAGTATTTCACTTACAGATTTGAAACTTAGATACTATTACACCATAGATGAAGAAAAGGATCAGAGTTTCTGGTGTGACTGGTCTACAGTAGGCAGCAGTAATGTAACGGGTACCTTTGTGAAAATGCCGGAAGCAAAGCCAGGAGCAGATTATTACCTGGAAATCGGATTTACAGCTGGAGCCGGTGAACTGGCAGCGGGTCAGTCCATTGAAGTGCCGGTAAGATTCTCTAAAATTGATTGGAGCAGTTATACGCAGACAGGAGATTATTCCTTTTCGAAATCAGGCAGCAGTTATGCAGACTGGACAAAAATTACAGGATATGTTTCTGGCAGCCTGAAATGGGGAGTAGAGCCGTAATGTAAGCGTAGAGCTTAAATATAAAAATTCTGGCCCAGATATCAGAAGACTGGATTTTGGTCAGGATTATCAATAATAACCCGGAGGTTTCGATATGAGTATAAAAAAGAGTACCACGCCTTCAGCTCAGTCTGTAAAGGCAGAATCAAATTATAATTATGGAGAAGCTTTACAAAAAGCAATCATGTTTTATGAGTTCCAACGTTCCGGAAAACTGCCTGCTGATATCCGGAATAACTGGAGAGGAGATTCGGGGTTGTCTGATGGTTCAGACGCAGGGATCGATTTAACTGGAGGATGGTATGATGCAGGAGATCATGTGAAATTTAATCTCCCCATGGCTTATTCGGCTGCCATGCTCGCATGGAGCGTATATGAGGCAGAGGATGCTTTAAAAGAAAGCGGTCAGTTAGAGTATTTATTAAAGGAAATCAAATGGGTAACTGATTATCTTATAAAATGCCATCCTTCCGCTGATGTCTTTTACTACCAGGTAGGCAATGGCAATACGGATCATTCCTGGTGGGGGCCGGCAGAAGTAATGCAGATGGGAAGACCGTCTTATCGGCTGGATGTTAACAATCCAGGTTCTACCGTATCCGCAGCGGCAGCGGCAGCACTGGCAGCAGCGGCTGTCATTTATGGGGATCGTGACCCCAGCTATGCACTGACCTGCATTCAACATGCAAAGGAGCTCTTTTCATTTGCTGACAAAACAAAGAGTGACAGCGGTTATATCGCAGCAAACGGTTTTTACACTTCTAACAGCGGTTTCTATGATGAACTGTCCTGGTCCTGCGTATGGCTGTATATAGCTACCAAAGATTCCTCTTATCTGGAGAAAGCAGAATCCTATGTACCAAACTGGAGCACAGAATCTCAATCTTCCACCATTTCGTATAAATGGGCGCAATGCTGGGATGATGTGCATTATGGGGCTGCTTTGCTTCTTGCAAAAATAACCGGAAAAGAGGTGTACAAGATCAGCACACAAATGCATCTGGATTACTGGTCAACCGGATATAACGGCAGCCGTATTTCCTATACGCCCAAAGGTCTTGCCTGGCTGGATTCCTGGGGGGCTTTAAGATATGCCACCACCACAGCTTTTTTAGCCAGCGTTTATGCTGACTGGTCAGGCTGCAGTACAGAAAAGGCGGAGATCTATAAGAAATTTGCCAAACAGCAGGTAGATTATGCTCTGGGAAGCAGTGGCCGCAGTTTTGTGGTTGGTTATGGAATAAATTCTCCGAAAAGACCTCACCACAGGACAGCGCACAGTTCCTGGGCGGACAGCATGACCGTACCCGCATACCACAGGCATACCCTTTATGGGGCTTTGGCAGGAGGACCAGATAAAGACGACAGTTATACGGATGAAATTAATAACTATGTCAATAATGAGGTTGCCTGTGACTATAATGCCGGGTTTATCGGCGCACTTGCAAAACTTTATGGAGAATACGGCGGAAATCCGATTGCGGACTTTACGGCAATGGAAGAAGTGACGAACGACGAATACTTTGTAGAAGCAGGAATTAACGCCTCAGGCAGTAACTTTATAGAAATCAAGGCTTTGCTGTATAATTGCTCGGGCTGGCCGGCAAGGATGGGAGATCATTTATCATTTAAGTATTTTGTAGATATAACAGAGGCTGTAAATGCAGGCTATACAGCGGACGATTTTACAATAACTGCAAATTATAACCAGGGAGCAGACGTTTCCCGGCTTTTGCCCTGGGCAGAAGCTGACAATATTTATTATGTGAATGTTGATTTCACCAAAACCAAAATTTATCCTGGTGGACAGTCTGCTTACAAAAAAGAAATTCAGCTCCGAATCGCCGGACCGGAGAATATGGCATCAGGGGATAGATCCAATGATTATTCCTATACCGGATTAGGCGGTGCAACTTCCGGAAAAGTTGTTAAGACTAACTATATTCCCGTATATGATGCAGGGGTAAAAGTATTCGGCGATGAGCCGGGAAGTTCCCCAGGCAGTTCTTCCATCAGTCCGGCAACTGCATTTTTTGACAAATACAATCCTGAGGATGTTTCTGTGACTGTTATATATAATGGAAATACGCTTGACAATATAAAAAATGGCACCGATTTGCTGGTGAAAGAAACCGATTATGTAATATCTGATAATACAGTAACCATTTTAAGTTCCTATCTGGCTGGTAAATCTGTTGGCAAATCAGGCTTGATCTTTAATTTCAGCGGAGGAAATGATCCTGTTTTAACAATTACCATAACGGATAGTTCGGTTATAACAACAGGAGATTTGAAAGTCCAGGCGTATAATATGAATACACCCGAAACCGTAAGCAGCATTGCAGCAAAGATCAAACTGTATAATACGGGAACCGGAGACATCAGCATTTCTGATGTTAAATTAAGATATTATTACACGATTGACGGGGAAAAAGAACAGCAATTCTGGTGTGACTGGTCCTCCGCAGGAACAGCTAATGTGACAGGAACCTTTGTGAAAATGAAAGAGGCAAAGAGCGGTGCTGATTATTATCTGGAAATTGGTTTTAATAAAGCGTCAGGTACCCTTTCTGCCGGGGAATCCCTGGAATTGCAGGTGAGGTTTTCAAAGTCAGACTGGACGAATTATACCCAGACAGACGATTATTCCTATCAGGGAACCGGCTCCGCTTATGCCGACTGTGATCGTATAACCGCTTACCTGGCCGGAAATCTGCAGTGGGGGACAGAACCTTAAACGTTTATGTTGGGCTCGTTTCCATTGATCCTATCCGATTAACCATAAAGTAAAGAATTTTTATAGGAGAGGAGTGCATCCCATACGCGCTCCTCTCCTTATTTCGTTGTGTGCCCGGCGGACACACGATCCCAACGCAATGTAGTTGTTGCTTGCTTGACTTTTTTACTGAATTACTTTAAATTCAGTTTCTTGCGAAGACGTAATGACATCAATACTGCAACTACAGTAGAAAGAACATCCGCCACAGGCTGTGCATAAAGAATACCGTTTATTCCCCAAATTCCTGGTAAAATTAATATAATCGGAATAAAGCAGAAACCTTGTCGACATGCTCCCAGAATAAATCCTTCTTTCCCTTTTCCTAAGGCAAGAAACAGGGATGAATAGACAGTGTAATAGCCAAAGGCAATAAATGAAATTCCGTTTGCTCTTAATGCCCTGGTTCCTGCATGAATCATCTCAACATCTCCAGAAGTAAATATAGAAATAATAGATTCAGAAAATAATGCCATAGCAGCTCCAAAAATTAAACAGAATCCCGTTGACCATATAATTGAAATTTTGATTGCCTCATGCAGCCGGTCGTATTTATTTGCCCCGTAACTATAACCGGCAATAGGCTGAAATCCTTTAATAAATCCAAAGACCATAAGACTTCCCATGGAAATAAGCCTTGTAACAGCTCCCATTCCAGCAATAACTGAATCACCATAATTTTGGGACTGTATATTGATAAGTAATATAGATAAACTGGTTAAAGCCTGAAATGCCAAAGTGGGAATACCTATTTTAAAAATTTCAGACAAAATCTCTTTTGAAAAACTGCAATACTTTATATTAAAATTGAATATGCTTTTTTTACCAATTACATATATCAAATACACTGCGGTTGAAAACACTTGAGAAATTGCCGTTGCAATTGCAGCACCTGCTATGCCCCAACGGAAAAAATATATAAAAATGGGATCTAAAATGATGTTTAGTACAGCACCTGCTATTAATGCACACATTGTTATTTTTGCTGACCCCTCGCTCGTCATAAGATTATTCATTGTTACGTTAAAGACGCTGAAAATGCATGAAATAATATAGATACTTGCATAGGTTGCGGCGAAAGGTAATATAGTGTCAGTTGCTCCCAAAAGATGTAAAATAGGCTTTAAGAACATGATAGAAATGAAAATAATAATGACTCCTGTAAAAATACTGCTAAATAAAGCGGTACAGGCGACTTTATTTGCCATTTCTTTATCGTTACGCCCTAATAATCTTGATATGTAAGAAGCGGCTCCATTTCCAAATAATAAACCTAACCCAACAACAATTTGCCCCAGCGGATATACAACGGAAATGGCTCCCATTTCACTTGTTCCTAAACCTCCGACAAAGTACGCATCTACTAAATTGTATAATGCATTAATCATCATGCCTATCATAGTCGGAATACCCATTGCAAACAGTGCTTTTTGTATAGGCGCACTTCCCAATAGCTCCATTTTTCTGTTTCGTTCGTTCATTTTATACTCTCCTTTTTGCTATATAATATAGTACTATAAATTATAGTAGTTGTGTTGCTCAAAATATAGTACTATAATTTATAGTAGTTGTCAACAAAAAAGGAGAGACTATATATGGCTGCGATTGATTTAATTGTACTTGGAATGTTAACAAAGAAACCTTTGAGTGCGTATGATATTCAGAAACTTGTAGATTATCGTAAGATCTCTAAATGGGTAAAGATCAGCACACCTTCAATTTACAAAAAGGTGATTCAGCTGGAAGAAAAAGGCTATATTACCAGCAGCACAATAAAAGAAGGAAAAATGCCTGAAAAAGCAGTCTACTCATTAACTGCGGCAGGAGAAAAAGAATTTGAAAAACTTATGATAGAGATGTCTTGTAAACCGATTCATATTTTTTTAGACTTTAATGCAGTCATTGTAAATTTACACAGTTTGCCCAAAGAAAAACAAAGATTATGCATAGAAAATATTGAAGATAACTTAACAGTATTAAAAACATATCTCCAAGATAATATTAATATAAAAGAAATGTCTCCAGATATACCCAAAACCGGAATGGCTGTTTTACAGCAGCAATTTATTCTGGTTCAGGCAATTGAAACATGGATAGATTCAATAAAAGAACAATGAAGGCAGCAACGGGTAATTTGTAACTAATAATATCTTTTATGCAACCACCTATCGCTTTTTGAATTCTGATTCTTATGGTATTCTGTATTGGATAGTAATTATGAAAATGGAGGATCAATGAATGACTTTCTCAGACAAATTACAGATTATTCGAAAATCCAAAGGAATCACCCAGGAAGATTTAGCCGAAAAATTAAACGTATCACGTCAGGCAGTCACAAAATGGGAAAGAGGTATGTCATACCCTGATATAATGAATCTGATTCAATTAAGTGAAATATTTCATATAACGGTTGATTATCTTGTTAAAGATAATCAATGTGGCGTTTGTATGGAGACTAATTGTGATAATGATTTGGAAGAAGTAATTGATTTTAAATTAGAGGCGATCAAAAACACTTACGCGGGATATGCCGATACCTGCAATGCGTCAAGACCTGGCTCAAACGATTATACTTACACAAAAGGGGATTATCAGTATTATGATACATGGCTGGGTGGAGAGAAGTTTTCTGGGGAGGAAGCTATCTGGAAAAAGGGAAAAGCAATTTATTCGATGAACTATTTTGGAAGAAACTTAGACGAGAGATTCAGCAGTGATTTCTTAAAAGAAGCTTTAAGAGTGTCAACAAAAGAATTACCTTATAGAGGTCCTGAATTTTATCAATCCGGAGAATATACATATAAAACAAAGGTAATTGGGGATATGGAGTGGTTTCAGGGTTACGAAGAAATTTTCTGCCAGAATATTAAGGTTTATGAATGCTTTTATCATGGAGGAATGTTAATATAATGAATCCGCCCTTATTTTCCACCCGATTCTTATTCCCCCAGCAATCTGTTTAAAAACTCATGTCTATGATTGATAAATAATTCAGTCACTTGATAACTTTCAGTATCTTCATATTTACATAAGCTGATTCCATCATTATCAAATATCATTATTTCAGAGTCTGGAATCCCCAGTAATATTGGGGAATGAGTAGCAATTATGAATTGCGCCCCCTGTTTAGCCAGGTTTACAATTTGCATGAGTAAAGTCAGCTGCCTTTGGGGAGATAAGGCTGCTTCCGGTTCATCCATCAGATATAATCCTTCATTAGAAAAAGACTGAAAATAATGTATAAAGCTTTCACCATGAGATTGTTCATGCAGAGATTTCCCGCCAAATTGTTGATAATATATTTCTTTTGGGGTGCTGTCCCGATAATCTTCCGCTTTTGTTGCCACATTGAAAAAGCTTTCTGCACGAAAAAAATAATTGGATTTAGAACGTTTTGCACCTTTAGACAGAGTGAGGGCATTGCTTAGCTCAGAGACATCATCATAGGTGGAAAAACGATAATTTAAAGTTCCCCCTTCAGGATTGAAGCCATAAGCATTAAAAGTAAAATAATTACTCACCAGCCTGTCTGTATCAGAAAAAGAGCACAGACCAGCCGTGCTCCTTTCCTGATATAAACCTTCTTTAATTCAAGTATTACCCCTTATTTATTAAATGTATCAGTAAATGCATCTAACGTTCTGTAATAAGAAGCCTTTGGAGTCCACATATTTGAGAAAAGCAGCGGGCTCTTATCGCGTCTCCAGGAGACATCATCTGACATTCCCCACCAGGTAAAGCCTGTAATATTTCCGCCTTCCTTTTTCACTTCGCAGACTGCTTTCATAACATCATATACATAAGCGGCCTGTTCCTGTTCGGAATTGGCTCCGGCATCAAATTCTGTAATCTGGATCTCTAAGCCTGCATTTTTAAATGCGGTATAGGCCTGTTTGAAATAGGATGCACTTGGGAAGGTTGATTCAAGGTGAGACTGTCCGCCTACGCCGTTGCATAATTTCTTTTCTGAATTTATAAACTGAATCAGTTTTATTATATTGCCTGCTTCCATATATTCATTATAATCGTTATAGAATAAACTAACCTTGTCAGTAAGGTTAAAATAACTTAATGTTTCATTGGCATAACGGAAAGCAGTTTTAACAAATTGGGGACTTGTTGAAACATTTCCATAAATTCTTACCCAGTCTGAATTGGCTGGAGAATGGAGATATTCATTTACAACATCCCATGCGTAAACAACGCTGCCGTAATTGCTTAGATAGACGTGATTCATCACTGTCTTTATGTAAAACTCCATACGTGTATTCATTGTATTTTGATCCACATGATTTGCGTTGGTGTTATAGCCTGCGCGGAACAGCCAGGTTGGAGTCTGACCATGCCAGACCAGAGTGTGCGCCCGGACTCCAAGACCATTTTCATAACAGATTTTCAATACTTTGTCTACGGTATTGAAATTGATTTTTGGTACGGTTGCTTCCGTATAGCCGCTTGGAATATAGTATCCTAAGGATTTTGCTTCTGCCACTGAGATCAGAGTGGGTGAACCCCCAAGCAGCGCATCCGGCTTCATTTCATTTTCAAGCGTGATACTATTGTACCTTTGCTTAATCAGATTTAAGGTGGAAGCGTTCTGTAACTGGGCTAACGTTACACAGGTGCCTGACCTTTGGAATTTGGTCCCATATGTATTTAATAAAGTCTGGTCGGCTGTTGCTGCCTGGGTAACACCTAATGATGAAACTGTAAGTGCAATTGCAGAAATAACTGTTACTAGTCTTTTTGTAAATGATCTTTTCATTAAACTACCCCCTTGTATTTTATTTGATTATTTAAAAGATTCTTTGAAAAAGCATTTCTTTAAAAAACAGGTTTCGCTGTATTCTCAGATTTATGCTTCCCCCCCCTTTCTCAGCTCCCCCCTATTAAAGTTACCTTATTTCAAAGATTCTTTTTTATCAATTTTATAGATAGTAAGAAAACATTCAAATCCGAATCCTGTAAGATTATGGTTCGGACAGTTTTGTAAATGAATACTCAATTCTGTTACTAATCTAACACAATATCGAAGTCGGGCCATTAAAATGTAACTATTACGATACTGTTCGTCATTTTTTCGTAAACCCGCCATCCAACTAACCCCATCTCATAAAAAACATAATTTCCACCACCAGCGGAACATTTGCTACAAATAAAACTGAAAAACCAGCGTTATTGTACAATGTTACCAAAATTATCCAGAAATAATCTCTTAAAACAATGCTTTTCGCTTTTTACCCCTGTTGAGTAGTAACATTTGTTCAAAGTGATTAGAATAATTGAATATTGAGAATAATTATTGTATAATATGTATAGTGATAAGCGCTTAATACTGTCAGAAAGGAATGAATGAAATATGGATAGCGAAGAACTAAGGTTGTTAGTAAAAATTTGTAAAATGTACTATTTACAGGATTTGAGCCAGAATGAAATTGCAGAGCAGCTATATATTTCGCGACCCCAGGTAAGTAAACTGATTTCAAAGGCAAAACAGAAAAATATCATATCATTTCAGATTAATGATCCCTTTTCGGAAGAGGAAAGGGCGGCTGCTGCCTTGAAACAACGCTATCATATTGAAGATGCCTTAGTGGTGGATACCCGCAGCGGAAAAGACACGGCGGAGAAACTGGAACTGCTGGCAAAAAACGTTTCTTTCACATTAACTCATTATATATCAAACGGGAACCTGATCGGTATTTCGGCAGGGTGTACCGTGGCGGCATGTTCGGCTAATACCAATATTTATAATTGCAAGCGGCTTCAATTTGTCCCCTTAATTGCGGGACAATCCTTCGAAGGGGAGAAATGGTACGCGAACCAGAATTGTGAACGTTTTGCAAACCGGTTTCAGGCTAAATACATGCTGCTGAATATGCCTTTAATTATCAGCAATAAAGAAGCCAGAAATGAACTGGAAAATAATAAGGCTGTAAGGCCGGTACTTGACAGTTACGATCATCTGGATGTGATTTTGCTTGGCATTGGACAGGCATCACCCAATTCTACCCTGGGAAAATGTCAGATAAGCCGGGACGAAATTGAATGGGCTTATGACCACGGAGTAAAGGCCATAAT
>JAEWPQ010000157.1 GCA_023460575.1 Bacillota bacterium | reverse complement strand
ACAAAGACTCCCAGCCAGTATACCGGCATTTATTTGATTATATGAAAGAAAAGGGTTACGAACTTGCCGGGGATTCTCTGGAATTTGCGTTAATTGATTCCGGAATCACCTTTGATTCGACAAAATTAACAACAGAAATACAAATTCCTTATAAAAAATGTTGACCCTCCAATCATTGGAGGGTTTATTATATATTAAGTTAAGGGCTGATGGGAAAAGATTTTTTTGACAGTAATTTTTTTTGAGGGGGAGAAAGGAGATGATCCAACAGAAGAGAGGATAGAGCGGCACAGTAATCACACAATAATATTTACACAAAGGAGTTATAAAATGGAAAAAGGAGTTATTTGGTTTAAACGAAGTATTATTTATTTAATTGGTCTTTTCACAATGGCGTTTGGGGTATCAGTATCCAAGATGTCGGATCTGGGCGTTTCCCCCGTAAATTCCATACCCAGTGTTGTCAGTGAGATTCTTAATATTGATATGGGAATCTGCACTACAGGAGTATTTACTATATTTATAATACTTCAGATTTTAATTTTACGAAGAGATTTTAAAAAAGTCTATCTGCTTCAGATTTTCTGCTCTGTCATATTCGGCGTTTTTGTCAGTGTGACCAACAGACTTGCAGATACGATCCTTCCGGTATGTACAAATTATGGAATGAGACTTGTATATGTGGCAGTCAGCATGGTATTGATTGCACTGGGGATTCTGCTTTATCTTGAGGCGGATATCTTATCTCTTCCTGGTGAAGGTGTTATGAAAGCAATCAGCCACAAAACCGGCATACATATTTCTACCTCCAAACTTTTTTTTGACTGGTCGGTAGTAATAATTGCTGCGGCTTTATCATTTACCTTTATGGGTGAATTCATTGGTGTAAGAGAGGGGACTATTTTTGCAGCATTCGGTGTGGGAATATGCTTAAAGTTTATGAATAAACATTTACAAAAGCCATTACGTGGATTCCTGGTGCCGGTTGCGGAAGAATTTTAGGAGGAATAATTGATGTATCGCAGTTGGAGAAAGTCGAAAAGCTTAAAACCTGATTTCAATAAGAAAGAGGTATGTGTTTGTCCTGCAACCAGATTTTTTGATCAGCTGTCCTTTGTTGGGGATGAAATTGTCGGCTGTTTTATTCTGGAGACGGACGCAGGGATTGTGTTGATTGACTGTATGAATCCCGATGAGCGGTGCGCCCATATGATCGAAAAAGGGTTTCAGGATTTGGAATTAGATATTAATAATTTATGTGCAATCCTGATTAGTCATGGTCATGGAGACCATTACGGTATGGCTGGATATTTTAAGGAGACATATGGGGCAAGTCTTTATATGTCGGAAACAGATTATAATTTTGCCAGAAACATGCCCGAGAGATTTCCGTGGAACCCGATTGATTTTACCGTTGACTCATTTTTACAGGATGGGGAAGATTTAAGATTTGGTGATACAGTTATCCATGCAGTTTATACTCCAGGACACACAGAAGGGTGCTTTTCCTTTGTAATACCGGTCACTGATGAGGGAAGAGTCCATCATATGGCTTTATGGGGCGGATCAGGGATACTTCCAGATTCGAATATTTCAGATTATTATCATTCGCTGGAGAAATTCAGTGCAGTCTGTGATCACTATAACGTAGATGGTGAAATTGCAACCCATCCTTGCCTGGACATGGGAATAGAACGGCTGAACCTGATTCGCAATCTGGTAGATGGTATCCCCAACCCATTTGTACTTGGGCGGGAAGGTTATCAATATTATGAGCAGATATTTTACAATATGGTTAAACAGGCGGAAGAGGATTCCTTATAAAAGCTGCAGGAAAGACACGGGATAATACTTTAGTTAGATATTTGAATTGAAAAACACAAATAAATATACAAGTTGCATAATGGTATTTGAAAATACTCCGGGGAAATATTGACATAGTGCTTAAAATATGTTATCATTCAGACAGTTATTGGTCGTTTTTTGTCGATAACTTTTTTGAAAGTTCTATATGTCGACAAGTAGACAAGTTGAACGATGAGCAATCGGATACTAGGCTGTAAGGAGAAGAAGATGGAATTTATAGATAAAGTCCTGAAAGAAGGAAAAAAGAATTTTGTCTTTCTGGGAGAGGCTGGTTGTGGTAAGAGCGAGATCTCAATCAATTTTGCAAAAGTTCTGTCTGAAAGCGGAAATAAAACCGTACATTTTTTTGATATGGATATGACAAAGCCTTTGTTCCGTTCCAGAGATCTGTGCAGCTGCATGGAGGATCAGGGAATTAAGGTGCATTTTGAAGAGCAGTTCATGGATGCGCCGACTCTGGTTGGAGGCGTGAGCAATATACTTCGGGATGAGAATTCCTATGTAGTCCTCGATGTTGGGGGTGATCATATAGGAGCCAGGGCAATCGGCGGATTTATGTCAAGACTGGACCGGAAGAATACCGTTATTTATTATGTACTGAATGCATTCCGGCCATGGTCCTATGATATCGAACATATAGACAGAATACTGGGAGAGATTTTGCAGGTTTCCCATATTCAGGTGAACGAACTGCATCTGGTTAACAACCCCAATTTCGGACATACAACAAATGCGGCCGAGGTACTGGAGGGCTGTAAGCGCATGGCGGATATGGTGACTTTATACATGCCCATGGATTTTGCCTGCGTGAAGGAGGATTTATATGAGGAGGTAAAGGCAAAGACTGATATTGATATTTTGCCGATTCACCTTTACCTTACTTACCCTTGGGTCACCGGAGAGGATTTCGGTGAATTGGGTAATATCAAAAAATATTAATCTTAGGTTAATATACAAAAACAAGAGGAGGGTTTTGCTATGGCAGAAATTAAAGTGGTAGCTGAACGGTGCAAAAGTTGCGGATACTGCATTAAATTTTGTCCAAAGAATGTGTTGGCATTAGGGCAAAAAGTAAATTCTAAGGGTTATGAATATGTGGAAGCAGTTCATATGCAGGATTGCATTGCATGCTGCATGTGTGGTCGCATCTGTCCGGATGGAGCCATTGAAATATACAAATAGGAGGAGAAGGCAATGTCTAGAGTATTTATGAAAGGCTGTGAAGCAATTGCAGAGGCGGCTGTGAGAGCGGGCTGTCGTTTTTTTGCCGGTTATCCAATTACACCGCAAAATGAAATTCCGGAATATTTCGCAAGAAGAATGCCGGAGGTTTCAGGTACTTTTGTTCAGGGAGAGTCAGAGGTAGCATCAATCAGTATGGTATATGGTGCGGCTTCTGCAGGTGCGAGGGCAATGACCTCTTCCTCCAGCCCGGGTATCGCTTTAAAGAGTGAGGGAATCTCTTATTGCGCAGCAGCCAGAATCCCAATGGTATACTCAAACATTTCCAGAGGGGGTCCGGGTGTAGGGTCAATACAGCCGGCACAGATGGATTATTTACAGGCAACCAAGGCCTCAGGAAACGGCGGCTTTGAGATGATGGTATTTGCTCCTGCTTCTGTTCAGGAAGCAGTTGATATGACATATAAAGCATTTGATTACGCGGACCGCGACAGAAACCCGGTGCTTATTCTGGCTGATGGTGTAATAGGAACCATGATGGAACCTGTTGTTCTTCCTGATATGAAAACAGAGGAAGAAATTGCTGAAATAAAAAAAGCGAAAAAGGTCTGGTCATGCACAGGGCACAAGCTTGACTATAAAAACCGCGCATGGATTGAGCCGGGACACTGGCTTACCAGTGATATGCAGCGTGCTAACGAAGAGGCAGAGAAGCTTTATGAATCATGGAAAGCAGATGTTATGGTAGAAGAGTATGAGACAGAGGATGCTGAGGTGGTAATTACTGCTTATGGAATTTCAGCCCGCATCGCGAAATCAGCTGTTAACATTCTTCGTAAAGAAGGAATTAAGGTAGGATTGATCCGCCCCATTACCCTTCACCCGTTCCCCTATGATTCCTTTGATAGATTGGACTACAAAAAGGTGAAAGCAGTTCTTGATGTTGAAATGTCCATTCCTGCACAGTTTGTTCAGGACGTTGAGATTGCAGTCAAGGACCGGTGCCCGATTCATACCTGCCTGTGTTCAGGTGGAAACATTATGAGCCGGGAATCAATTATCAAGGCAGTCAGAAAGATTTATTCATAGGAGGGATGAACATGGAACAGATATATGCAAGAACAAAAACAATCCAGGAAGATAAAGTTTCCGGCTTTTGTCCCGGCTGTATGCACGGAACGGTCATGAAGCTGATCGGTGAGGTTCTGGAAGAAATGGATCTGGTGGATAAAGCAGTTTGCACACTTGGTATCGGCTGCTGTGGTTTGCAGATGGATTACATTGCTTACGATAACATTACATCTCCCCATGGCCGTGCATGCGCAGTTGCCACAGGCATTAAGAGAAGCAATCCGGACAGCCTGGTATTTACCTATCAGGGGGATGGAGACTTTGCTTCCATCGGTCTGGCTGAATCCGTATCGGCAGCAAACCGCGGGGAGAATATCAGTGTAATTTTCATCAATAACGGTATTTACGGTATGACAGGCGGACAGATGGCACCTACCACACTGGTTGGTATGAAGGCATCCACTGCACCAAACGGACGTGATCCGAAAGAACATGGATATCCCATGCATATGTGCGAGGTTCTTAATGAACTGACAGCACCTGTTTATTTAGAGAGAACCAGCTGCAATACCCCCGGTAATGTAGTAAAGACAAAAAAAGCAATTCGAAAAGCGTTCCAGAACCAATTAGACGGCAAGGGCTTTTCCATGGTGGAAGTCGTTACAAGCTGTCCGACCAACTGGGGAATGGATGCATTAAAGGCTCTTGATTACATAGAGGAAAATATGCTTCCGGAATTTCCTCTTGGCGTGATTCGGGATCGATAAGGGGGAGAAGGAAATGGAGACAAATTTATGCGTTGCAGGCTTCGGCGGTCAGGGAGTTATGACACTTGGGAAATTTCTGGCTACGGCAACCTGCGATTCGACTGACAAAAACGTTACATTTTTCCCGTCCTACGGAGCAGAGCAAAGAGGAGGAACTGCCAATTGCTTCGTTGTTATTTCCGATGAAGCCGTGGGTGCGCCTCTTGGAGATGTGATGGATGATCTGATTGTAATGAACGGTCCATCCTTAAACCGTTTTATTAAAACTTTGAAATCCGGAGGAACCTTATTTATCAACAGTTCTATTGTTTCAGAGGAAACCGGGCGTACAGATATTAAGGTTGTAAAGGCACCTGTGACAGAGATGGCACTGGAGATGGGCAATTCCAAGGTTTTAAATATTATCATGCTAGGTGTTTATATTGGGTTTACAGGTGTTGTATCACCGGAAGTGGTATGGGATACAATCGAGCATAAGCTTGGTAAAAAACCAAAGCTGCTGCCTTTAAACAAAGAGGCATTTGAGAAGGGTCTTGAGATGGGCAGAAGCCAGAGATAAGAAATCTTCAAGGAGGACACAATGGTATTTCATAATTTTGATGAGTTGATTGATAAGGTAAAGGGGGCTCCCACCCGCAAGCGTATGGCGGTAGCTGTGGCCGGTGATGAACATACACTGGAGGCTGTACTCCATGCAAGAAAAGAAGGGATTATAGTTCCGGTACTGGTTGGGGATAAACCAGTTATTATGGATGTCTTGAAAAAACTTGGAGAGAATGTACCGGAAGAAGATATCTACCATATTGCCGATGAAAAAGAAGCGTGTGAAAAGGCAGTTTCCCTGGTGAGAGAGGGAAAGGCCGACTTTCTCATGAAAGGTAAGGTAGATACAGGCGTTATTTTAAAAGCAGTTGTGAACAAGGAAAACGGACTTGGAAAAGAAGGAGGCATCATGTCTCACTTCACCATGTTCGACATTCCAGGTTATCATAAGATTTTACTTCCGGTAGACGGGGGAATGGTTACTTATCCGACATTGGAACAGAAAAAAGGGATCATCGAAAACACGGTGGAAACTCTTCGTTCCATGGGCTATGATTGTCCGAAGGTGGGTGTACTGGCATGTATCGAAAAGGTTAATCCCAAGATGCCTGAGACCATAGAAGCAAGAGAACTTCAGGATATGAATGAAAGAGGTGAGATCAAAAACTGTATCGTGGAAGGTCCGATTTCCTATGACTGCGCGGTGGATCAGGAGATTGCCAGGTTCAAAGGACTGGACAGTAAAATTGCGGGAGATGTGGATGTACTGGTTGCGCCAAACATTCATGCAGGCAATATTATGGGTAAGATGCTTGCGTGTACCTGTAAAGCCAGACTGGCAGGGTTTATAGTAGGGGCAAAGTGTCCAATCGTATTAACTTCCAGGGGATCTTCAGCAGAAGAAAAGTACTTATCAATTGTAGTTTCAGCAGCGGCAGCAAACTAGAAGGAGGGCATAATGGCAGAGAAAATATTAGTAATAAATCCTGGCTCTACATCTACTAAAATAGCGGTATACGATGGAAATGATGAGGTGTGGGTTGAAAGCATCAATCACAGTCTGGAAGAAATTAAGGTTTTTCCAACTGTATTTGACCAGCTGGATATGCGAAAGGATTTAATTCTGAAATGTATGGAAAAGCATGGAGATGCATTAGATACTTTTCAGGCAATTGTATCCAGAGGCGGATGCATGCCTCCGGTAAGCTCCGGTGCTTATGAAGTCAATGATTACATGGTAGACTGCCTTCACTATCGTCCGGTGGACCAGCATGCATCAAACGTAGGCGCTGCCATAGCTCTTATATTTGCCCGTGAAATCGGAGTTAAGGCATATACGTATGATGCACTGACCGTAGATGAAATGCTCCCCATTAATACAATTACAGGTTTAAAAGGAATCCGCAGACCAGCCAGAGGCCATAATTTAAACACAAGAGCAGCGGCTTTAAAGCTTTGCAGAGACAAAGAAATCAGTTATCCTGATACGAATATCATTGTAGCTCATTTAGGAGGCGGAATTACAATTAACCTTCACAGCGGCGGAAAAATGATTGATATGATCATGGATGAAGAAGGTCCTTTCTCTCCGGAACGTGCCGGTGGAATGCCTGTATATTCTATTGTAAACATGGCATACAGCGGAATGTATACGAAGGAAGAACTGATGAAGCAGCTGCAGAGAAAAGGGGGCATGGTTTCCTACTTCGGAACTTCCGATATGCGTGAGGTGGAAGCAATGGCAGAGGAAGGAAACCAGGAAGCGAGAATGATGTTTGCTGCAATGGCATTGGCAGTTGCCAAAAATATTGCAAAAATTGCTCCATCGGTAAATGGAAAAATTGATTATATCATCCTGACCGGAGGACTGGCTTATTCCAAAATGTTCACAGATCTGGTAAAAGAGCGGATTAGTTTCCTTGGGCCAGTTGAATTAATACCCGGAGAGAATGAAATGAAGTCTCTTGCGCAGGGGGTTGTAAGAGTCATGCGGGGAGAAGAACAGGCGAAGGTTTTGATGCCTGACTAATAAATACTTAAATTAGGAGAAAAAGTATGAAAACGGAAAATGAAAGTAAAGCTCTAAGAAAAGTCTTAGCTGTTTCTTTGTTGCTGGTAGTTCTGACTGTCTTATTGTGGGGGATCCAGTCAAATTGGGGAGCTGTAAAAATCAGCCGCTTTAACATTCAGGGCGATAATGGAACAAAGATCAGCGGTATTTCCTATGTTCCTAAAAATGCATCAAATGAAAAACCGCTTCCAACAGTTGTTATTTTTCATGGTCGTTCCAATCATGCTCACAGCAATGATACCTGGAGCATGGAACTTGCAAGACGCGGATACGTTGTATTCAGCCCGGACCTTTCCGGAGGCGGGGAATCTGATGTAAACAGCCGTGAAGAGCAGGGAGCCAGCGTTTTACAGTATGTAGGTAATCTTCCGTTTGTTGATAAGGCAAACTTAAATATTGTTGGATATTCTGCAGGCTGTGCGACTACGCTGTATTCCCAGCAGAAGCATCCGGAACTTGTTAACGGCGTGGTAACCGTATTCGGTCCGTTTATGGTACAGATGACCACTAAAAATCAGCCGGTCAATCTGGATTGCAATTACGGTATGATCAAGGCAAAAGCAGATCAGTATGATTATAACTTTATTGGCGATCCGGCAGCAAATGAAAAATACATAACAACTGCCTTCGGATTACCGGAGAATGTACAGTACAATAAGACTTATGATTATGGAAACGGCAACGTTTTCCGTTACGATATGGTAAATGATGCCCTTCATCAGACCGGTAATATCAGCGGACAGACAATTACCTATATCATTGAAGATATTGAACTGTTCTCAGAAGCTCCGATCAAACTGGCTTCTACCGATCTGGTATGGCTGCCTCAGCAGGCAGTAAGTCTTGCCTGTGCAATCTGTGTGATTTTATTTATTGCATTTATGGCTGATTTATTAATGTATAATCCATTCTTTGCAGTAATGAAAGCTCCTGTACCACAGAATAAGGGTTTGAGAGGCAAGAAGCTTGGAATGAGAATCTTCATGGATATTGCCATTCCAACCGTTTTATTCGTTCCTGTTTCTGCATATGTAATGATGTGGACTGCAAACAGCAAAATATTTACATCAACGAACTTAAACGGTATTATGGGCTGGTTAGTCGTTCTCGGCATGATCTCCGTTGTAACTTTGTTCTTTAACGTTCAGAAAGCTAAAAAAGAAGGAAGAAAGATTCCGTTTTGCGATCTGGCACTTGGGGCAGAAGGGGAAGAAAAATTTGTCTGGACCCGTGTAATAAGATCTTTTATTATGGGATCTTTGGTTGTAGGGATTGTTTTAATCTGGCTTGCAGCAATTGAAGGCTTTGCCGGAGTAACTTATCAGTTCTGGAATATTGCTACAATGCTTCGTGTAAACCATATGAGGTTTGTTCGTGCAATTCCATATATTTGTATCATCTTCTTTGCAATGATCACCGGCGGTATGGGCATGCTTGTGACAAGACGTCTTCCGGAAACAGGAAACGAAAAAAGAGATATGTTTGTTGCTGTTTTAGTAAATCTGTTGATATCTGCTGCCTGCCTGGCAATCCTGCTGACACTTCAGTATGGCGGAAGTTTGATTATCGGAACCGGTCAGACGATTATTCCTCAGATGGATCTTTACGGCACAGGAAAGAATACCTCTGTAGGTGCATTGGATTTCGCATTTGGATACTGCTTTATGATGGGAACAATGAATGCGGTTATTACCTATCTGTATCGTAAGAGCGGAACAATCTGGCCAGGTCTTGCAATGTGCTGTATGTTTGCAGGCTTTATCACAACAGCAAGCTTTACGTTGGTTCGGTAATTTCATTATGGATAAAAGCATTCGAAAGGAGCATCTGCTCTTTGGATGCTTTTATTCAGTTTCAAAAGTATGTTAAAAATTTAATTTGTCGACAAGTCGACCAGGAGGACATTCATGGGATATATAATTGGTGAGGAAGCACAGGATCTTCTTAGGGATGTAAGGGAATTTTGTGAGAAAGAAGTAAAAGAACAGATCAAGGAGTATGATGTTTCGGGAGAATGGCCTCGTCCGATCTATGAACAGGCGCAGGAAATGCAGCTGCACATGATGGATGTTCCGGAAGAATACGGCGGTCTTGGACTGGATCATATTACTCAGGCAGCTCTGGTAGAGCAGATGGCATGGGCAGACGCAGGCTTTGCGGTAACCATGAATGGAAATGGTCTGGCATTAAAACCGGTTCTGATTTCCGGTAATGAAGAGCAGAAGAAGAAATGCTGTGAAATTATTGTCAATGGCGGCTATGGGGCGTTTGCACTTACAGAACCGGATGCCGGCTGCGATGCATCAAATGGAAAAACCACTGCAGTGAGAGAGGGCGATGAGTACGTTCTTAACGGACGGAAATGCTTTATCACCAATGCAAGTGTGGCTGATTTCTTTGTTGTCACTGCTATGACGGATAAAACAAAAGGAACCAGGGGAATGTCCGCATTTCTGGTATATAAGGAAACTCCCGGACTCAGCGTGGGCAACCATGAAAACAAGATGGGTGTACGTACATCGACCACAAGCGACCTTGTGCTTGATGAAGTGAGAATTCCGGCTGAAAATCTTCTGGGAGAAGAAGGCACCGGCTTTGTTACAGCAATGAAGACTCTGGATCTTGCCCGTATCTGGTGTGCTGTGATCGGAGTGGGAGTAGCAAAACGTTGTATCGATGAAGCGGCTGCTTACGCTCGCCAGCGTGTTCAGTTCGGAGCCCCTATTGGTAAAAACCAGGCAATCCAGTTTAAAATGGCTGATATGGAGATCCGTACGGAAGCTTCCCGGCAGTTAATTGTACATGCATTGACGCTGGCTGACAAAGGCCTGCCATTCAGTAAGGAATCAGCAGAAGCAAAATGCTTTGCAGGAGATTCTGTTATGCAGACATCGATTGATGCGGTCCAGATCCTGGGAGGTTACGGTTACAGCCGCGAATATCCAGTTGAAAAACTCATGCGTGATGCTAAAATATTCCAGATTTTTGAGGGAACCAATGAGATTCAGCGTATGGTAGTAGGCAGATCGGTGATCGGCAAGATTTGAGAAAGGGGTAACTAATAATGAATATCTTAGTATGTGTAAAACAGGTTCCTGATGATTTTGCAAAGGTTCATTTAGGAGAGAATGGAAAACCTGCATTGGAGGGAATTGATAAGGTTGTGAATGCATTCGATACCTATGCGGTGGAAATGGCAGTACGTCTCTGTGAAAATCATGGAGGCAGGGTTGTGGTTGCAACGATCGGAGCAGAAGAAGAGGTCCGCCCCAGCATGGTGCAGATGATTGCTGTCGGTGCAAATGAGGCTTATATTTATGCTCCCTCCACTGCTGATGCGGATGAGAGTGCAGTTGCCGCAGGACTTGCTGAGCTGGTGAAAAAAACAGAAGAAACCGTAGGCGAAAGCTTTGACCTCATTATGTGCGGAAAGGAATCCACGGATGAGATCAGTTCTCAGGTAGGCGCCATGCTGGCAGAGAAACTGAATTTTTCATTTGTCTCAAGCGTAATTGATGTAAAACCAGCCGAAGCAGGTCTTTGTGCCAGGCAGGAAACAGAAGAAGGCTCTGCCAGCTATGAAGTATTCAGTCCCGCTGTAGTAACCGTGGCAAAACCGGAATATGACCCTCGTTACCCCAATCTGAAAAGCAAGATGGCTGCCAGAAAAGCAGTTATTCCATATTTTACAGATACCCTGTCCCCAGTGCAGCCCGCAGTAAAATGCATTAGCTACTCAGAGCCTGTAAAGCGTGAGGCCGGTGTAAAGATACAGGAAAAAAATGCCGTGGATGCAGTTGCCAGAGCTATTGCGCTGATGGCTGATGATAAAGTGCTGTAAGGAGGCAGAAAAGATGAAAACGCTGGTTTATATTGAAATAAAGAATAACAAACCTTTAAATGGCTTTCTGGAACTCATTCATGAAGCAAAGGACTTAGGAGAAGGAACAGCTGTTCTGATCGGCAAAGACTGTGAAGACAGCGCAAAAGAAGTCAGCCGCTATGGAATTCCGGTATTGGTACTTGATACGGAGGCGGTATGCCAGGATACCGTTTTAGCAGCACTTGTTTCGGCGGCAGCCGATACTCAGAGTGAGCTGATTCTGATGAGTGCCACACAGACCGGAAAGGATTTAGCACCCCGCCTTGCAGCCCGTTTAGACACCGGCTGTATCACAGATGTGGTGGGAATCAGAAAAGACGGAGAAAGCTTGATTTTCACCCGTCCGGCATACGGCGGAACAGTTTTAGAGGATATGCAGTTTGCAGAGGGGAAAAAGGCGGTCGCTACCGTGAGGGGCGGAAGCTTTACAAAAGCAGAGGCGGCACAGGCAGGTGATATAACTGTAAAATCAATTGAAATTCCAGCGGATGCAGTAAAAGCAAAACTGGTGGAGACCGCAGTGGAAATTACAGAGCTTGTGAATCTGGAAGGTGCTGAGGTGATTGTAGCAGGCGGAAGAGGATGCGGTGATGCACAAACCTTTGGGCTGGTGGAGGAACTGGCAAAGTTATTAGGCGGAGTAGTGGGTGCCTCCAGACCTGCAATGGAAGAGGGATGGGTATCAAGAGCACACCAGATCGGGCAGTCCGGAAAAATTGTTTCTCCTAAATTATATATTGCATGCGGCATTTCCGGCGCGATGCAGCATGTATCCGGTATGATTGGCTCTGATTATATCGTTGCGATTAACAAAGACGAGGATGCCCCGATCTTCGATGTAGCCGATATCAGCATTGTAGGAAGATGCGAGGAGATTCTGCCTCTGATGATAGAAGAGATCCGCGCACGAAAAGCTTAATAATAGTTTGAGGGAGGTCAAATGATGGAATACAAGAAACCAACAGCCGAAATGATAGAACAGCTGAAAGCACTCATGCCGGGGCGGGTATTTACCGGCGATGATATGAACAGTGATTATTCTCACGATGAAATGGCATTCTACGGGAAATACCAGCCGGATGTGGCAGTTGAGGCGATAAGTACGGAAGAAGTATCGGCAGTCTGCAAACTCTGTTACGAGAATGATGTACCATTTGTACCAAGAGGAGCGGGTTCCGGTCTGTGCGCCGGCTGTGTTCCCATCGCGGGAGGTGTGGTAATCGGAACACAGAAGATGAATAAAATTCTGGGATACGATCTGGAAAACTTCATTATCCGTGTTCAGGCAGGTGCATTTATAAACGACATTGCGGAAGACTGCCAAAAGCATGGAATGCTGTATCCGCCTGATCCCGGTGAAAAGTTTGCCACAGTAGGGGGAAACGTCTCCACCAATGCAGGAGGCATGCGTGCCTGCAAATATGGAACGACCAGAGATTATGTACGTGCGATGACAGTGGTTATGCCAAATGGTGAAATCATGCGTATGGGAGCGGAAGTAAGCAAAAACTGTTCCGGCTACAGTCTGATTAATCTGCTGTGCGGAGCAGAGGGCACACTGGGCATCATCACAGAACTGAGCATGAAAATCATTCCGCAGCCGAAAGTAACGGTCAGTCTGTTAGCGCCTTTTGTGGACCTTGATACCTGTATTTCCTGCGTATCAAAGCTAAAGATGGCAAATTTAAATCCTCAGGCGCTGGAGTTTTTAACCAGAGATAATGTTCAGGCGATTGAGACATTTCTTGGGAAGACCGTATACCCGGCAGTCTGTGACGGGGAAACAGCAGGTGCTTATCTTCTCGTTTCCTTTGACGGTTACAGCCAGGAGGAGCTTGATTCCACTCTTGAGATAGCAGCAGAGGTATTCTCTGAAAATGGTGCACTGGATGTCATAATCTATGATACACCTGACGGACTCCGCAATGCATGGCTGGTTCGCGGATCCTGTTTAGAAGCCCTTCTGGCAGATTTTAAGCTGATGGATGAGTGCGATGTAGTTGTACCTATTTCCCATATTGCGGACCTGGTGAATTATGCAACCGGTCTTCAGGAGGAAGTGGGGCTGGTAGTTCGCACAGCGGGGCACGCAGGTGACGGTAATGTTCATATTAATGTATGCTCCAATGATTTAGAAGAGGAAGAATTTATAAAGCGTGTAGACCTGTTCATGGATCTTGTGTACGCAAAGGGCATTGAACTGGGTGGACTGATAAGCGGTGAACATGGGATAGGCAGCGCAAAAGTAAAATACTTAGAGAAGAATCTGGGTGCTGAACAGCTGCAGCTTATGAAAGGAATTAAAATGGCGTTTGATCCCAAAATGCTGCTAAATCCTGGAAAAGTCTGCTACTCTTTATAAGATAAAATTTTTAGATAATACAGTATTTTTGAAAAATGAAATGGGCTGGTGTTTTGCAATTATTAATATGGCAAGACATCAGCCCTTGCAATTGATAATGATAAACATTCTCATAACAAGCGTTAATAAAATAACAAAAATCCAAGAAAGAATAGAATAAACAAAATGCAATATAATAAACAATAAACTGAAAATAATTGATTGTAATAAAAAAATAAATTGAAATAGTAAAAAATACAGTAATTAATAGATATAAAGCTATTTGAACGTGTTATATTCAGAATGGATTTTGATCAGTTTAATCGTTATTATTTACCAAAACATTTATTATTTTTTTAACAATAATTGCATCAAATACTTGAAAAATTTGTCGATAAGTGGTATTCTTTAGGTAAGTTGTCGACAAGATAACAAGAATACAAGAAGCAAGCCAGAAAGGACTGGAACCTATGATATTTACATTAGGAATTGATATTGGCTCAACAACTTCAAAGGGAATAATATTAAAAGATGGTTCAGATGAAATAGCTTCCTCCATCGTTTTGGCAGGAACCGGAACTGCCGGTCCGAAGATGCTTATGGAACAGCTTTATGAGCAGTCCGGATTAAAATCAGAGGATATTGCTTTTACAATAGTCACCGGTTACGGAAGAAAGACCTTTCAGGAGGCAGATGATCAGTTAAGTGAATTAACCTGCCATTCAAAAGGGGTTTCATTTTTGTTTCCCCAGGCAAGGACTGTGATTGATATCGGAGGTCAGGATGCCAAAGTTCTGGCTTTGAATGATCAGGGTAAGATGACTAATTTTATTATGAATGACAAATGTGCAGCTGGTACAGGAAGGTTTCTGGATGTAATGGCTCAGATCCTTCAGTTAAAAATAGGAGATCTGGAAAAAGAGGCTGAAAAGGCTGATAATCCGGCTAAAATATCAAGCACTTGTACAGTGTTTGCGGAGTCAGAGGTGATATCGCAGCTTGCTATGGGAGTAGACATGCCAAATCTCGTAGCAGGTATTTGCCAGTCAGTGGCCAGTCGGGTCGCAGGGCTTGCAAAACGAATTGGGATTCACGAACAAGTATGCATGAGCGGGGGCGTCGCACAGAATGGAGGTGTAAGAAAGGCGCTGCAGAATGAACTGGGAGTTCCGATTTTGTATTCGGAACAGGCACAGCTCATGGGGGCTTTAGGAGCAGCTCTCTATGCATACGAGAGAGTCATGAATAAATAAACAAAATGGAGGTTTCTTATGAGTCAAGAAGTCAAAAAGGAAAGACCGGCACCTGATCCGAATTCAGCGAAATATAAACTGAATGCGATTGCCATGAAGGCTTATGCGGATGCCCAGGCAGCTAAGGACAGAGGCGAACTGATCGGCTGGTGTTCCAGTAACTTTCCGGTGGAGATACCGGAGACCCTTGGAATTGCAGTCTGTTATCCTGAGAACCAGGCAGCAGCGATTGCAGCCAGAGGAGCAGGAGCCAAGATGTGTGAAATCAGTGAGGCAGATGGATATTCAAATGATATCTGCGCTTATGCACGTATCAGCCTTGCTTATGCCAAGATCAAGGATGCACCAGAGCAAAATATGCCTCAGCCGGATTTTATGCTGTGCTGCAATAATATCTGCAACTGCATGATCAAGTGGTATGAGAATCTGGCAAAAGAGCTGAATATCCCCATGATTATGATTGATATTCCTTTTAATCCTGACTATGAGGTGTCTGATGCAGAAGTAGAATACATTAAGGCTCAGTTTTGGGATGCCATCCATCAGCTGGAAGAAATTACCGGAAAGAAATGGAGCGATGAAAAGTATAAAGAGGTTATGGAGTATTCAGGCCGTACCAGCAGAGCTTGGCTGGCAGCAACTTCCTGTGCAAAATACACTCCGTCACCTTTTAACGGATTTGATCTCTTAAACCATATGGCTGTCATGGTTACGGCACGAGGCAAGGCAGAAGCGGCAGATGCGATGGAAACACTTCTAAAGGAATATGAAGAGAATCACGCAACAGGAAAATCAACGTTCCGGGAAGAGGAAAAACACAGAATCATGTTTGAAGGGATTGCATGCTGGCCCTGGCTGCGGGCAACCTCTACAGGCTTAAAGAGCCGCGGGATCAATATGGTTACAACCATATATGCAGATGCATTCGGCTTTATCTATAAGGATTTTGATGATATGTGCCGTGCTTATGCCAAGGTCCCCAATGCAATTAATCTGGAACTTGCAAGAGATAAGCGTGTTAAGCTGTGCAAGGAGAACCATGTAGAAGGTCTTCTGGTACATACCAACCGTTCCTGTAAGCTTTGGAGTGGATTCATGTACGAAATGAGCCGTCAGATCGGAGAAACCTGCAATATTCCGGTGGCGAGCTTTGATGGCGACCAGGCTGACCCGAGAAACTTCTCAGAGGCTCAGTACGATACCAGAGTACAGGGGTTAACCGAGATTATGGAAGCGAATAAGGGGGTTTAAGCATGAAGAGCGTAACAGAAATTTTAGAACAGTTAAAGGCAATTGCTGAAAATCCGAGAGCACAGAAAGATGCACTGATTGCTTCCGGGAAAAAGGTGGTTCTGACCGCCCCTGTGTATACTCCGGAAGAACTGGTGCATTCCTTAGGCATGGTTCCCATGGGGGCATGGGGTGGCGATATTGAGTTGAGGGAAGCAAAACGGTATTTTCCGGCATTCATCTGCTCCATTGTACAGTCTTTGGTGGAGCTGGGAATCAAAGGAGTATACGATGGAGTCAGCGCTGTTATTATTCCAAGCTTATGCGACAGCTTAAAAGTTGTTGGTGAGAACTGGAAGTATGCAATTCCCAATATTCCATTCCTGCCTATGACATATCCTCAGAACCGAAAACCGGAATATGGAAAAGAGTTTACCAAAAAGGGATATGAGAGAATGATTGAAGAACTGGAAAAAATATCAGGTGAAACCTTTGATGATGGAAAGCTTGCCGAGTCAATCCGTATTTATAATGAGCACAATGCACTGATGAGAGAACTATCAGAGGTAATGGCAGAGCATCCGGAAGTGACTGCAGCTCAGCGCAGTGCAGTATTTAAAAGTGCTTTCTTTATGTTAAAAGAAGAGCACAGCAAAGTGCTTCGTGAATTGCTGGAAGCGTTAAAAGAGCAGAAACCAGGAGAAGCGAAGATCAAAATCATGACAACTGGTATTCTGGCGGATAGTCCGTCTCTTCTTAACATCATTGACAGCAACGGCCTTCAGATTGTTGCGGATGATGTAGCAGCAGAAAGTCGTCAGTACCGTACAGATGCTTTGGAGGATACCACTGCTTTGGACAGTCTTTCGGGAAAATTCTGTTCAATGGATCACTGCTCTGTGCTGTATGATGTGGAAAAGAAGAGAATTGACCTGATTGTTGAAACGGCAAAGAGCCATGAAGCTAAGGGGGTGCTTATGGTTCTCACAAAATTCTGTGATCCGGAAGAATTTGATTATCAATTAATTAAAAAAGCCTGTGAGGCAGCAGGACTTCCGATTATTCTGATTGAGGTAGACCGGCAGATGGAGAACTATGAGCAGGCTGGAACAATGATTGAAACATTTAAAGACATGCTGGAAAAAAACACATAAGACTGGGGGACTTTTATAATGGAGAAGAAAGTCAATAAATTATCGATAGCAATGGGGATTACATTTGTGTGGTTTACAACACAGTTCGGCGGAGGTTTTGCTTCAGGAGCACAGCTGAAAAGCTATTTTATCAAATATGGGCTCATGTGCCTGATTACGTGTGTGGGAGCGCAGGCGATCTGTGCGCTTTACAATGGCTATATTGCATATTACGCAAGAAAGCATCATGTTCATGATTACAGCAGCTTTAACAAAAAGTTTTACGGAAAATATTCCGCTATTTTTTCCAATTTATTTGAATTAGTTTATATCTTCGTGCTTTTAGTAGTGCCTGCAGTTGCCTTTTCCACAGGAGGAACAACCCTGTCAAAGATGATTGGAGTACCCTATTTTGCCTGTACGGTTGTGATTGGTATTTTCATTTTTATTGTAGCTATTTATGGTACAGCCATGGTACGTAAGGTTGCAACAGCTCTGTCGATTCTCATTGTAGTTGGACTTTTGCTGGTATTTATTCCTAATATTATTGTTCAGTGGGATTCAGTGGTATCAGGAATCGGATATCTGGCAGATCAGAAGGCGCCAGTCGGACCTGCAATCTGGAGCATGATCGTATATGCTGCATTCCAGATCGCTTCTTCCCCTGCCATTCATTCTCAGCATGCGGAAGCATTGGATAAGCCAAAGGACGCAGTTTATACCTATGTCGTTGGTTTCATCGTAAACAGTCTTATGATTTTTTTATCTACATTAGGACTTCTTGCAATCGTACAGACTACGGAATACGCCAATGCTTCCCTGCCTGTTATTGTACTGGTAGAAAACGGCGTAGGAGGAGCTTTACTGACACCAATTATTTCAACATTGATCATTTTAGGTTCTGTATCCACTGCAGTAAACATGGTAGCTGCCGGAACGGTGCGTGTCTGCAATATGCTTGACAAGGATTTTGATCCGGATGGAAAACCAACCTCAAAAGTTATTATTACAACCCTTATTTTATGTCTGGTTGGTCTTGGCGTTGCACAGTTCGGACTGCTTCCGCTGGTTAATAAGGGATATGGTATCCTTGCATACCTCACATTCCCGGTTATTATAATTCCTTACATTATTCATATGATTCATACAAAGTTTGATACAAAAAGTGACAATTAAAGGAGACAAAAAATGAGTGAAATGAATCGCCCGTTAGAAGGCGTAAAAGTTTTGGAACTGGCAACTTTTATCGCAGGACCCTGCTGTGCAAGGTATCTGGCAGATTTAGGTGCTGAGGTTATTAAAGTGGAGGCTCCAAACGGTGATCCGCTTCGATTTACGGCTGTCAATGAAGGCCGTCCTTTCGGTGATCAGGAGGATACCAGCTTTTGTCTGGAAAATGCAGGTAAAAAGTGTGTAACTCTGGATACAAAATCTCAGGCAGGCCGTGATGTACTGGAAAAACTGCTTGCTGATTGCGATATCTTTATTACCAACTGGCGTCAGCCTGCTTTAAAGAGAAGCGGACTTGATTATGAGACCTTAAAAGTGAAATATCCGAAGATGGTAATGGGCTATGTCAGCGGCTACGGAGAGAAAGGCCCTGATAAGGATCTTCCTGGATTCGATTTCACCGCATTTTTTGCAAGAGGCGGCGTCATGGGTACCATGTACGATGTGGATTCGTCACCAATGCTGCCAATTGCAGGATTCGGTGATCACCAGGTCGGTATGTACCTTGCAAGCGGCGTGCTGGCAGCACTTTACCGTGCACGGGAGACGGGAAAAGGGGATCAGGTAACGGTAAGCCTGTTCCACACTGCTCTCTGGGATATCGCTCTGTTCCTTCAGTGCAACCAGTATGGTGACCCTTCCACACAGTATCCGGTGAGCCGTAAAAAGATCGCCAATCCGTTAAATGTAGCTCATAAAACAAAAGATGGATATTGGGTACAGTTTGCAATGCCAAGATACGATTTCTACTATCCTACCTTTATGAAGGCTCTTGGCCGGGAGGATTTAATCGGAGATACCAGATTTTTCCCACAGACTGCACTTCAGGATCACTTAGTAGAATTCTATGAGATGCTTCATGATGAGGTTCTGAAAAGAAGCCTGTCTGAAGTTGAGGTTATGATGAAAGAAGCTGATTTACCATATGCGGTGTGCCAGACCTGGAATCAGATTCTTGTAGATGAGCAGGCATGGGCATCAGATGCTCTGGCAAAAGTGACATTCCCCAACGGGGCAGAGCGCACGATGGTACGTACTCCTGTCAGCTTTTCTGAAACCAGTCTGCCTTCCTATGAAAGAGCTTCGTTTTTAGGAGAAGATACAGAAGCTGTGCTTAATAAATTAGGATATAGTGAAGAGCAGGTCAAAGCCATGATTGCAGCAGGTGAAGCGACCGCATGCAAGAGAATTGGCTAAAATCTTCCTAAGTAAAGTGGTGGGTAGAAATGATATTGAGCCGTAAGACAATAGGGATGTGCCTGGCTGAAAGAGCCAGGCATACGCCTGATGAAATTTCGATAATATACGAAAATGTTTCCTATACCTGGAATGAACTTGATAAAATCAGTGACTATATGGCTTATCGCATGCATAAAATTGGCATCACCAAAGGGACTCATGTGGGGATATGGAGTGTAAATAATCCCAATTGGATCATTATTTTTCTGTCATTACAGAAATTAGGAGCACTTCCTGTTCTGATTAATACCTGCTACAGGGAAAAAGAATTGACAGAGGTTCTTCAGTATGCTCATGTAGAGTATCTCTATTATGGTGACGTTTATAAAGATATCCATTACTCAGAAATCGTTGATACAATTAAAGAAGATCATGTCTGTAATATTAAAAAATGGCTGTTTATGGGAAAAGACAAGGCGGGTTCATGGTTTAATTTCAATAGTTTTGTCAGCAGCGAGAAAACAAAAAAGGCTTATGGGATAATCAAAAGTCTGCAGAATAAGGTTAAATCTGACAGCATTGCCTGTATGCTGTTCACATCAGGAACGACATCCCGGTCCAAGGGCGTCCTGTTGACCCATGATAATATAGTGAATTCTGCTTTGGCAACCATCCGGCATATGCAATGGACAAACGATGACAGAATGTGCGTAACGGTACCGATGTTTCACTGTTTCGGTGTTACTTCCAGTCTTCTGACCACGATATTACTGGGAAGTACGATGTGTATCCTTCCCTATTATAAGACAGTTGATGTATTAAACTGCATTCAGAAAAATCAATGTACCATTATTAACGGGGTACCATCTATGTTTCTTGCGATGCTGCGAAATGAGCATTTCAAAGAATATGATTTAAGCAGTTTAAAATCAGGAATCATTGCCGGTTCACCTATTCCTCCGGAAGACTATCTGACAATATGCTCGCAAATCCCAGGTCTTATGCTCCTTCCTTCTTATGGTCAGACAGAGACATCGCCTGCGGTGACTTTTTCGCTGTCCAGTGACCCGGTGGAAAAACGGGCATTGAGTGTAGGCAAGGCGATAGAAGGCATTGAAATTCAGATTGTAGACAACGAGAAAAAAAGTCTTCTGCCTGCGGGAGAGACAGGGGAAATCATGGTAAGAGGTTATAATGTGATGCACGGCTATTACAATATGCCTGCTGAGACAAAGCAGACTCTTACTGACGCCGGATGGCTTCACACTGGAGATATGGGCTTCCTTGATGCAGAAGGTTACTTACACATAAAAGGAAGAAAAAAAGAAATTATTATCAGGGCAGGCGAAAATATATCACCCTGTGAGATTGAGGATTATATAAAAAAAATCCCCTGGATCGAACAGGCAGTTGTGATAGGAGTGCCTGCAGATGTGATACAGGAAGAGATAGTGGCGTGCCTTGTCTTAAAAAAAGGGGAAACGCTTCACGAGGAATATATAAGGCAGTATCTGTCCAGCAGAATTGCACATTATAAAATTCCGGTTAAATTTTTGGAATTTGAGGAGTTTCCTATAAATTCCAGTGGAAAAATAAAGCTGGCTGAAATCAAAAGCAGTGCTATTATGCAGTTGAATCAGTCTGACAAATAGGAGTAGGAGGAGAAATCCATGTTTTTTACGGAACAACACGAGCTGATCAGAAAATTAGCCAGGGAATTCGCAGAAAAAGAATTGACAAAAGAGCTTCAGGAAGAGGTTGAGGAAAGCGGAGTGTTCCCCAAAGAAGTACTGGATAAGATGGCAAAAGCAGGTTTCTTCGGAATCAAGATTCCGAAAGAATTAGGCGGACAGGGAGCTGATGCCAGATCTTATGTGCTTGTAATGGAAGAGATTTCAAGAGTAAGTGCGGTTGCAAGTCTTTATGTATCTTCCCCCAACTCACTGTCCGGAGGACCGCTTCTTTTATCCGGTACAGATGAGCAGAAAGAAAAGTATCTCCGCCCTGTTGTTACCGGTGAGAAGATTCTTGCATTTGGTCTCACGGAACCAGGAGCAGGTTCCGATGCAGGCGGTATGACGACGACTGCAGTTGAGGATGGAGATTACTATATTTTAAATGGTCGTAAGACATTTATTACCATGGCGCCTCTTTCAGATTTTGCGGTTATATATGCGAAAACGGATATGTCAAAAGGAAGCAAGGGTATCACTGCATTTATCGTAGATATGAAGCAGGAGGGCGTATCCTGCGGAAAACCGGAAGACAAGATGGGGCTTCATGGCTGTGCCACCAGTGATATTATACTGGAGCAGGTAAAGGTACATAAAAGCAATGTTCTTGGTGAAATCAACAAAGGCTTTATCAATGCGATGAAGACTCTGGATACAGGACGTATGGGTGTTGCGGCTCAGTCCATCGGAGTTGCGCAGGCATGTCTTGATGAGGCTATTAAATATGCAAAAGAAAGAAAACAGTTTGGAAGAAGAATCGGTGATTTCCAGGCAATCGGCTTCATGATTGCAGACATGGCGACAAAGCTTGAAGCAGCAAAGCAGCTGGTTTATAAAACTGCATATTTAATGGATACCAGACAGGATGCATCAATGAATGCGTCTATGGCAAAGTACTATGCAGCAGAGGTCTGCAATGAAATAGCAGCAAAGGCAGTGCAGATCCATGGCGGTTACGGATACATCAGTGATTACAAGATCGAACGGTTATACAGAGACTGTCGTGTATTTACAATTTATGAAGGAACTTCACAGGTTCAGCAAATGGTAATTGCGGGCAAGCTGCTGAAAAAGTAGGAGAGGGGAAAAGTTAAAATGAAGATTTTGGTTTGTGTAAAACAGGTACCGGACACCAATGAGGTGAAAATTGATCCGGTAAAGGGAACCCTGATCCGGGATGGTGTTCCAAGCATCTTAAACCCAGATGATGCCAATGCCCTGGAAGCAGCACTTCAGATAAAGGACCAGAATAAAGATGTGACAGTAGCGGTACTGACGATGGGACCGCCTCAGGCTTCCTATATGTTAAGAGAGTGCCTGGCTATGGGAGCGGATGAGGCATATCTTTTAAGCGACCGTGCATTTGGCGGAGCGGATACGTGTGCAACTTCCACTACCATCGCTGCAGGCATTCATAAGGTTGGAAATGTTGATGTGGTATTTGCAGGACGTCAGGCAATAGACGGTGATACGGCGCAGGTTGGACCCCAGGTAGCGGAGAGACTTGGAATACCGGTGGTTACTTACGTTGAGGATATTGAATTGGGAGACGGCAAGGTCACTGTACACAGGCAGATGGAAGACGGCTACGAGGTGATTGAAGTCCAGACACCATGTCTCCTGACTTGTGTGAAAGAGTTAAATGAACCCAGATATATGAGCATTGGTAAAATTGTAGATGCATATAAAAAAGAAATTCCGGTTTGGAATCACCTGGATGTAGAACTGGATCCAAAGGACTGCGGCCTTAACGCTTCTCCGACTCAGGTATTCCGTTCCTTTACTCCTCCGGCAAAAGGCAAGGGTGAGATGCTTTCTGGCTCAATCGATGAAATGAGCAGCAAACTGGTTGACAAATTAAAAGAGAAACATTATCTGTAAGGGAAGGGTCGGTGTATAGATATGGCTGTTAATGTTATAAAAGAAAAATGCAAAGGCTGTTCCATCTGTGTGAAGAACTGTCCATTTGATGCCATTACCATGGAAGGCAGGCTGGCAGTAATCGGTACTGCCTGTACGGGCTGCGGTGTCTGTGTAGAGAAATGTCCGTTTATGGCAATCGAAAAGACGGAAGAAACAAAAGAAGTGAAAGATTTAAGTGCCTACAAAGGGGTATGGGTCTTTGCAGAGCAGCGTCAGGGTGAAATTATGCCTGTAGCAATTGAACTTTTAGGCGAAGGAAAAAAACTGGCTGCAGAGATTGGCACTGAGTTATGCGCGGTGCTTTGCGGAAACGGAGTGGCTGGGCTTGTGAGTGAATTATTTGAGTATGGTGCAGACAAGGTGTATCTGGCAGAAGCACCGGAACTGGAACATTACACCACTGACGGTTACGGCAAGGTGATTACTGAAGCAATCAATGAATACAAGCCGGAAATCGTGCTTCTTGGAGCTACCCACATCGGCCGTGATCTGGGCCCGATTCTTGCAGTGAAAGCAAATACAGGACTGACAGCTGACTGCACCAGGCTGGAGATTGATCCGGAGGATAAAAAAATCAGACAGACGCGCCCTGCTTTCGGTGGAAATCTGATGGCTACCATTGTATGTCCGAATCACAGACCTCAGATGTCTACGGTAAGACCGGGGGTTATGGCAAAGGCAGAGCGTATACCGGGAAGAACCGGTAAAGTAGTGGAATTGAAAACTGAATTTTTAAATGGGGATATTCGTACGAAGGTGCTTGATGTAGTCAGAAGTGTAAAAGAAATGATTGCAATCTCAGATGCGGAAATCATCGTATCCGGCGGTATGGGTTTAGGAAAAGCAGAAGGTTTTGAACTTTTAAAGCAGCTTGCAGACAAGCTTGGCGGTGTAGTTGCAGGTTCCAGGGCTGCGGTAGATGCAGGCTGGATTGACCACGCCTATCAGGTTGGACAGACAGGAACCACTGTAAAGCCTAAGATCTATATCGCATGCGGAATATCTGGAGCGATCCAGCATGTAGCTGGTATGCAGGGTTCTGAACAGATCATTGCGATTAATACCAATGAAAATGCACCTATATTTGAAGTGGCGGATTATGGAATTGTCGGCGATCTCTATAAAGTGATACCATCAATCATTCAATCTCTGGATTGACAGAGAATGGAATCGTAATACAAAGAAGAGGGAGTGTTCTGTTAAATAAGAGCATTCCTTCTTTTCTTCCATGGAAGCAGGAATACCTTATTTGGATTGTACTGACTTTTTTCAGGGGATTTTTCTATTTCCCTTGCGTAATAGCTCCAATTGCGGTATCTATTATATAGAGATGGATTTATAATCCTCATTTAATCATAAAAAATTAGGAGAATGACATGGCAGAGTTTATTCAGAAACTTGAAAAATGGGATACCTGGGAAATTACCTGTCCCGGTCACACGGATAAAAATCCGTTTGTGGATTATAAGATCCAGGGAACCTTCACCGGCGCTCATGAATGCAAAACAGTGGATGGGTTTTATGACGGAGACGGGAACTATGTGGTTCGGTTTATGCCTTCCTTTGAAGGAAGCTATGAATTTTTGATCTTCGGAAGCTTTTCTGAGAAGACCTGGGAAGGAACCTTTGAAGTACTTCCGGCTTCCGGCAACAATCACGGACCTGTCCGTGTTGCAAATACATATCATTTTGCCTATGAGGACGGAGTTCCTTATTATTCCATTGGAACGACCTGCTATGTATGGGAGCTGCAATCGGTAGAATTGCAGAAACAGACACTTGAGACTCTTAAGAAGAGCGCATTTAACAAAATTCGTTTCTGTATTTTACCGAAACATTATGATTACAATTTAAATGAACCGATATCTTATCCATACATAGGGACACCCTGCGACAGCACAAAATTAACCAGTGATAATTTTCAGCTGTTTAATGGAAGAGCGGAGGGAAACCAGTGGGATTATTACCGCTTTAACCCGGAACATTTCCGGCATATTGAAGAATGTATCAGACAGTTGAGAGAATTGTCCATCGAAGCGGATTTGATCGTTATGCATCCTTACGACAGGTGGGGATTCAGTCTTATGAGCAGGGAACAGGACGAATTGTACTGGAACTATGTGATTGCCAGATTTGCTGCATACAGGAATGTCTGGTGGTCACTTGCCAATGAATATGACCTTATGCCTCAGAAATCGGTGGAGGACTGGGAACATTTTGCAGGAATCATCTGCAGAAATGACAAATACAATCATCTAAGATCCATTCATAACTGCAGACCTTTTTATGATTATTCCAGACCATGGGTCACCCACTGCAGCATACAGAGACAGGATATTTATAAGACGGCTGAATACGTGGATGAATGGAGAGAAAGGTATAAAAAGCCGGTAGTACTGGATGAAATAGCCTATGAAGGAAACATCCAGCATGGCTGGGGAAACATCAGCGGTAAGGAATTGGTACGCAGATTCTGGGAGGCCAGCTTAAGAGGGGGATATGCCGGTCATGGAGAGACTTATATGAACCCGGATGGGATACTGTGGTGGTCCCACGGCGGCGTTTTACACGGAGAAAGCCCTGAAAGGCTGAAATTTCTGTATCGGATATTATCGGAAACGCCGGGCTATGGTCTGATGCCGTTAAAACAGGCCTGGGACGAGGTATGCGCAACCGCTGAAGGTGTCGGCTCCATGATACTGAAAATTAAAAGCTATTATCTGTACTACTATGGATTTAACAGACCTTCCTTCCGGGAATTTAACTTTGATGATACAACGGAATTTGATGTGGAAGTTATTGATACATGGGATATGGAAATTCAGGACATGGGAGTATTTAAGGGGAAATTTAAAGTGGAACTGCCGGGGAAGGAATATATGGCGGTCCGTATCAGTAAGCATCAGGCATAGAGACGGCAGGGAAAGAAATATTGTCTGGAGTGGGATTATACTGGACCATAGCCGGGCAATATGGTATACTGAACCCGAAATTTGATTTTAATAATAAAGGACAGCAGGAGGAGATTGACCAATGGCAACTCTTAAAGATGTGGCCGAACGGGCAGAAGTTACGGTCACCACTGTCTCGAGAGTCATTAATAACCGGGGCTATATCAGTGAGCAGACCAGAAAAAAGGTTTACGATGTCATGAAGGAGCTGAATTATCAGCCCAATGAACTGGCACGGTCTCTCTCCATGCAGAGAACCAATACCATCGGGATCATCGTCCCCCACATTGTGCATCCTTACTTTGCCAAACTTATCAGCAACTTAGAAAATGCAGCCGCCAATAAAGGATACAAGATATTGCTGTGCAATTCAAAAGAAAAGAATGAAAAGGAACTGGAATACATCCAGATGTTTAAAAGCAACCGGGTATCCGGGATTGTACTCTGCAGCCGAAACGTTGATATTGAAGAGATGAAGAATTTAGACATTCCTGTCATTACCATAGAACGTAACTTAGAAGCCGGAACGGTGGGAATCCAGTGCGATAATTATCAGGGAGGCTGTCTGGCGACGGAGCATTTAATATCCTGCGGCTGAAAGAATCTGCTTCACTTAAGCGGAATCAAGAATGAAAACATGCCTGCAGATGCGAGAGCGGAAGGATTTATAGCTGTATGTGAGAAATACGGAGTGCGCCACCGGGAAGTAATGGCGTCCAGCACGATTTACAATACTCTGGATTATCATGAGCATATCAGAAAGGCCATTGAGGCTGATCCTGGAGCAGACGGCATATTTGCAAGCAGCGATTTAATTGCAGCCCAGACCATTCAGATCTGTGCGGAGATGAACATCTCCATACCGGGACAGATACGGCTGGTGGGGTTTGATGATGTGGATATTGCAAGACTGACTACGCCCACCATTACCACCATCAGACAGCCGGTTAAGGAGATGGCGGAATGGGCCATTGAATTTATACAGAGAAGTCTGGATCACGAAGCAGTTCCGGAACAGTTTAAACTGCCGGTTACTCTGGTGAAAAGGAATTCATCATAAATAGGAAAGACACTGGAAAGTGAAAAACCAGTGTCTTTTTTATTGTGGAAAAGAGTAGTAAAATATTATAAGCGATTGACCTATAGGAAATGTGCCTGAAATTTGAAAGTACAAATATATAATCTATAAAAACATTATATAATTAGTAAAAATGCACAAAAAATTACATTAAAAATTTGTAGATAACACGAAAATATGTCAAGCGGTTGACATGAGGCACAGAGAGGAATATACTCAGGGTACAGCATACGCAAAGACGCTTTCATGAGGCGGTATATTTTGCGGAAAATCAGAATATCAGGGAGGTATTGGAATGAAACGAAATCAGGTTCTTTCATTGGGACTGGCAGCTATTATGGTGCTTTCTGCAGCTGGATGCAGCGGCGGGAGCAAGACACTTGAGGGGGACGCAGGCACAACGGCAGCAGGAAGTACAGAAGGAAACAAAGCAGAATCATCTCAGAGCGCAGGAGCTGGGGCAAATGGAGTCACCATCACCATTTTAAACACAAAGGCAGGCATGGAGAAATTTTTTGAACCGGCGTTTGAGGATTATAAGAAAAAAACCGGAGTTACTGTAGAGATGACTTCTATTTCAGAGGGAGATTCTCCCTACGAGGCAATTCAGAAAAGATATGCAGCAGGAGATGCTCCCACGCTTGCTATTATGGACTGCAACGATATTGTAGCTCTTGCAGAACAAAAGGCCCTCCCGTTAGATGGGGAAAAATGGGTGGCCGACGGCGGAGATAAATACGGTGTAAAGGTAGGCGGAAAGCTGTATGGATTCCCATTCAGTCTGGAAGGCAGAGGACTTTTATTTAACAGAACCGCCATCGAAAAGACGCTGGGAAAGGATTTTGATGAAAAATCCATAAAAAATCTTGATGATTTTAAAGCAATCTGCGATGAACTGGTTGCAGCAGGAATGGAAAAACCAGTCTGTATCTCCAAAGAGGACTGGTCACTGGGAGCTCATTATCTGGGACTTATGTATGAAGAGCAGGATGGAACTTCCAAAGGAGCAGAAGATATTATCGGTTCGTTAAAGGACGGCTCCGCAAAGCTGGCTGACAATGCAAGATTTAACAGCCTGTTTGATACCTTTGATGTACTTATGAAATATAACATCAATGGTAAAGATCCTCTTGCGGCAGATTACGATACGGATAATGCCTATTTTGCAGAAGGGGATGTTGCATTCTGGTTTAACGGTAACTGGGTATGGGAAGTTGTATCCGGATTTGCAGATTCCAGTTCTGAGTTTGGCATGCTTCCTGTTGTTCAGAATACGAAGGATGATAAGTTCAACACTCTGGTCAATGCGGTTGGTTCCAAACAGATTATGATTGATAAAAACGCTTCTCCGGAACAGATCCAGGCTGCGAAAGACTTTTTAAACTGGCTGGTCTATGATAAGACAGCCCAGGATATTGTGGCAAACCAGATTCTTGCAGTACCATGCTTTAGTACCTTCAACGCTTCCCCTGACAATAAGCTGGGGCAGGCATTAAAGGCATACGCAGATGCAGGACTGACTTTTGACCAGTATAACGGACTGCCTGGAGATCACTGGTCTGTATGCGGTGGTTTTGTACAGAAATATCTGGGAGGAAAAACAGACCGTGCCGGCCTTGCAGCTGACTTAGAAGGCTATTGGAAATCCAAGAAATAGGGGATAGGGAAGGAATGCTTTTATGGGAAAAAATGCGATGTCCAATAAAATAAAAACATATATGATGTTTGCTGGTCCGGCAATGTTTTTCTTCTTTGCAGTAGTCATCATTCCATTTATCTATGGTGTGTATTTAACCTTTACCAACTGGGATGGGATTTCAGAGAAAAAGCATCTGATCGGAATCACCAACTACATAGCAGTATTTCAGGATGGGGGATTTT
>JAEWPQ010000156.1 GCA_023460575.1 Bacillota bacterium | reverse complement strand
AGTAAGTAGTATAGCAAATGGAATCTGGCTCTTTTTGGGCTTTCTTGTCTTACGCACTCTCTGTGTACCTGTTTCGGTACTTGAATTAGTCTCTGACACTTGAATCCTCCCTTCTACATTGATAATTTTATAACGATCTTTACAGTAAAATTATATCACAATAAATTTAAAGCTGTTAATCAAGATTTTTATATGGTATAAGATATCCTTATACCCAAATAAATCTTTCCACTAGTCATGATGCCTTACATTTGTTATAATTGCCCAAGGGGAACTGTACAGAATTTTAACAGTTGGCAGTTTTACGAGGGGAGATTCTTATGAATGTTCAAAATCTGAAGATGTTTATTAAAATAGTGGAAACAGGCAGCATCTCAAGGGCTGCGGAACTGATGAGCATCAGCCAGTCCGCACTAAGCCAGCAGCTGCGGGTTATGGAACTGGAGATCGGTGCCCGGCTCTTTGAACGCAATTATAACGGGGTCATACCTACCGATACGGGGAAAATCGTATACAGCCACGCCATGGAAATTACATCTTCTTATGACCGAATGTTTCTGGACATCTCTAACTCTCAAAATCAGAACAAAACCATACATATAATAGCCAATCCCTGCGTCTATTCCTACGCGCTGCCCTGTACCCTCTATCATGTAAAGAACAATTATCCCCAATATACCCTTCATATGGAGGTCATGACCAGCCAGAATATTGAGGAAAAAATAACAAAGGGTCAGGCAGATATGGGTATTATCATCGGCAGGCCGAAGGACAAAAATTTATCGTCCAAAAAAGTATTTACGGACAGGTTCTGTCTGGTTGCAGGAGAAAAGATGCAGGTTCCGGCCCGGTTATCATCTGAGGAACTTTATCATTATCCTCTGCTGATGCTTGACAAAAATCAGAAAACCCGGCAGCTCATAGACAGATCTTTAATAAAAAGCGGAATTCAGATCAACAGACTTCATATTCTTTACACACTGGAATCCACAGAATCCATTAAGCTGTCAGCGATCAATGGCTTCGGGCTTGCCTTTCTGCCCTATATGGCAATAAAAAAAGAGCTTTACCATAAGCAGCTCCGCATCATTGACTGTCCCGGGCTGGAGTTTGAGAATGATTATTACTCCATTAAACGTTCCAATGATGTTCCTGCTTCTCCTGAATCGGCAAAGCTCATAAAATATATTGAAAAAATATTAAAGGACACTATCTGCTAGCAGTTATGGTGATCTCCCATACGCCGTTCATCACCTCATCCAATTCGTAAGTTAGTTTATTGGCTTTACAAAAGGATTCCAGGTTGGAGATGGTGCAGCTGTGATCCGTAACCAGCAGATAGTCTTCTCCTTTTTGTATGGAATCCATAACTGCCTGCAGTTTCATTACAGGAACCGGGCAGATCTCGCCAAGACAGTCTATTTTTTTCATACTTTTCCCTTTCCTCTTTTCACTCCGAAACGCATGGGACAGACAGTTCTGCACCGATTGCATTCTACTGTTTCAAAGCCCCGCCTTGTTTTTCCATAGCTGTATTGTCTGCATGTTATCTGCTCCACAACCCCTTCCTTAATGGACCCCTGAGGGCAGTTCTCTATGCACAGCCTGCAGCTGTCCGGACAGATGGAAACAGCCGGTTCATCTGGTTCTGTTTCCAGATCTGTGAGAACGCAGCCCACTACCAGGCGGTTTCCAAAATCTTTATTCAGAAGCAGCGTGTTCTTTCCAATCGTACCAAGACCTGCCAGGCATGCCGCATGCTTCATGGATATAAGCCCCCGCCCTTCCAGCTTCTCTTCATCCCAGTATTCATAGGGAGAATCACATGGCAGAGGAACTGCGCGGGCTTCAAACGTATCTTCAATCAGCTTTGCAGTCTGTAACGCGATGTGGTCAGCCTGCGGACAGGCCAGACTGTTATAATGAGAATAAACAAAACGGGAATCAACCTCATATAGCCCCCGTGGTAAAGCTATACCAAATACAACAACGCTTTTACAGTCAGGAAAAATGCTGCAGGGCTGAAAGCCATCTGGTGCCTGATTAAACCCTTCTGCACTTGCAAATCCGCACACATCCGCGCCTGAATGAAGAACTGCGTTACGAATTTTTTCTTTCATATCAAACCTCCTCGTCTTATCCGGTTTTATGAATTGCCCATCTTATTCTTTGACCCAATAAAGAGTTCCATCGTTTGTACGGTCCATAAATCCGTATTCAATAAGCGCTCTTCGAATGGCGGCATTATCCTCATAAATCCTTTTTAAAATACGGTTTAACTCCTTCTCCTCATATTGTTTACCAGGAGCAAAATTCTTTACGATTTCGCTTAAAACAACCAGCTTTTTCTTCTCTCTGGCCGGTATGCTTTTTAAACCGCCTTTGTCATCAAAATAGGATTTTCTGATGGTTTCAATTTCTTTATCCGTGATATTATAGCGGTCATCCACCATAGTGGCCGAACTGTGTGCATCATGCAGCACACTTCCTTCCAGACGGCTGATTTCCTTTTGTGTCTGTTCAGACAGCAGTTCCATCATGGCCAGAAAAACCTTCGCCTGCTTTTCTTTTTCCCTTAACTTGTACTTATGGTTTCGAATGGTTGAATCTGCAACACCTAAAGCGGAAGCCACCTCCTTATCCGACAGCCCCTGTGCAATAAGCAGAAGCACCCTCTGCTGTGCCTGGGTAATTCCGGTATTGGCGCAGCTCATATTCAGAACATAGGTAAGCACGGATCCATGTTTTTCTTTAATATGCTCATTCATTGATCTTTCTGCGTCATAGAAAAGTCCGGCCTTTTCATAGATCCGGCCTTCCAGAAAGCTTTCCCCACAGAAAACACAGGTATATGTTTCTCCCTCTTTGATATACCCGTTTTTTAGTTCATCCTTTGATGCATCCCAAAAAATAGTATCATCTCCTTTACACTTTATATAAGCAATATAATAGCACCATCATTATTTTATGTCTATATATTTGTAGTTATTTTTAAATTATGTTTATATAAATTTAAAAAACATTTATATAAAAAAACCACTGCAGAGATTTACTTTGCAATGGCTTAATTTTTATTTTATTTTCTTAACAGCTTTTTTTCCGCAATCCCTGGTTTCGTCATATTCATGGGATCCAGCACTATATTTACGTCAGCCGGAGACAGTATTCCTTTTTTTATTATCAGCTCTCTTACCGGTCTGCCTGTCCGAATGGCCTCTTTCGCAATCTC
>JAEWPQ010000155.1 GCA_023460575.1 Bacillota bacterium | reverse complement strand
ACTATCTCCTATCATCAGAAAAGATAAGGCGGAGTTGATTCTGGATTATGTTCAGAATGATGGAAATACCATACGAGATTATCAGGAATCCAGAGACTTTATCACAACAAGTCTGGTACGGGATTTGTAACATCAAAAAGAAGAATTAGCAGGGCTTGATAAAGAAATCGAGAAAATCCTGCATAGCTTTGATTATAAACTGACCAGTATGCCGGGAATTGGAACGTCTATCGCAAGCAAGTTAATAGCGGAAATCGGAGATATCCGAAGATTTTCCAGTGCAGATAAGCTTGCAAGGTTTGCAGGAGTTGCTCCTGTAAAATTCAGTTTCGCTGGAAAAGGCAAGGAACAAAGCTCTAGGCAAGGCAACCGCCAGCTACATGGACTGTTTTATTTCCTGGCGGTAACCATGGTGTCCAGACTAAAGAACGGAATGCCCAATCATCCGGTATTTTATGATTATTATATGCGGAAAATCGGTGAAGGAAAGACAAAGTCTCAGGCACTGATCTGCATCATGCGGAGATTGGTGAACATTGTGTACGGAATGATGAAAAATTAGACAGAATACCGTGAACCAATACCAGAAGAAGAACAGTAATTTCTTACTTAAAAATAGCACGAAGATGTGTTATACTTTTTTTAAACGATTACGAATTTTCGCCCCTTTCTGTATATCTCAGTACTCCACCTGAGGGTTCGGGCAAGAGTATTCAGGAGGATAAAGGAACTGTTACATATGGTTCAGATGATAATGCAAATTATAAATATAATATGATTGAAAATCCTGGACCGTTAGCAGAAATGAAGAATAATCCGGCTCAAAATTATTATGGTGGTAGATATAATATGGAAGTTTTAGCTGAAGATAGAGTTTATTATAGAGCAGGTAATTCAGATAATCCGTTAGGACAATGGTTTACTACTGAACCAGCTGAATCAGTTGCAAAAGTGAGAATAGATACAGCAGTTAAACCACAATGGATAGACCCTGTCACGGGTGAATTGACAGGAGAATCAATAGTAAATACAAATTATGCGATAAAAATACCAAAAGGAACGACTGTATATAATGGTCCTGTTGGTCCTCAAGGTGGGGTATATTGTGGCGGATATGACATAATGCAAACTTTTATCAGCGAACCATGGAAATTAAATTACGAAGTTATTAGTAAGACGCCTTTATATTGAGGAGGAGATTAGGTATGGGTGAAGATGACTTAAAAAATTTGAAAGAGCCATTTATCAGGTTGAAAGAATTGGTAAAAATGTATGGTGGAAAACATTATAGTATTCAGATTGGCATTATAGAAGATATAATAGATTGCATCAATTCTGATTTGTCAAATAATGAAAAGTCTGAATATGTAATTAGAAATTATAAAAATCTATTTCCACCTTATGGAGGATTATCTGATTTTTATATTCATCATGATAGCTATGATGAACGTTTAAAACTGAATAAACCTTTAGATGAAATTAATAATAAACTGTGGAGTATTATAAAAAAATATGTATAATTTTAATTAATATACTTTCAAATTTCAACTCACAAATTTTTGAATAAGTTATTCCCTTATGTTTTTTGTGAAAAAAAGTTACAATTTGTCAATACATTTTAGACTCTTTACTCCATCCATGAATCCAATATATAGGTGGAGCAAACCAATGGTATATAAATAGTTTGGAGGATTTAATAAAATGTCATTAGGAGAAAAATTATATAAAAAGAATGTTGAATTACAGAACAAAGTTTCTGCTGAAATACAAAAAGTAAATAAAGGATTGAGTGAAAAGAGTATCTCTCAATTGCAAACTATTTTGAAAGAACTTGATTCAATGGAAAAAGCCAAAGGATTAATATTAAGATATCCAAGAATAATAATAGATTCTTGGGATTATTCAGATTCATTAGGATTGGAGTTAGTAGAATTAGCAGTACAGTATAAAAAAGTGAGCAAATATTAATTATCCGTAAAATTTTTATGGAACCTCCGAATTAGCGTATAATAAAATACTTAATTCGGAGGTACTTTCATTATACTTGATGAATGAATTTTATAAGATTCATACCATTCATAAATTCATGCTGATACAGAAAAGCTTCTTCTAAAGAGAATTGGATTATAAGGGAGTCAATGTAATTTTCAACCATCTGCTTCTCTTTGTCTGGCAAATTATCAATTAAAATCTCGGCCTGTAGGCCCCTTTCTTCTTCCTGTTCAGATTTATCAGGTTGATTTTTATGAAATGCATCAATTAACATGTTGATTCGTTCCTGAATAGACATACCCAGTAATTTCTGATCGGTCATAATGCTTCCCTCCTTTGAGAACATACGATACCGAAATAATATCAGAAAGTCGATACCAGAAACCACTAAAAATAGATGCTTTGAATTGGGTAAATAGTTCAAATGAATTCTCAAATGGCTTATTGTCTTGATTCACTGGTTATGGATTTAAAGGAGTCGTTCATGACCCCGTAACTTTTTCGTGTAAATGGGGTTTACATGCAAGTGTAACCCCGGTTACGACCCCAGGAATCCAGAGATTTTATTACAACAAGTCTGGTTGGTGACTTGGAACATCAAAAAAAAGAATTGGCAGGGCTTGATAAAGAAATCGAGAAAATCCTGCTTAGCTTTGATTATAAACTGACCAGTATGCCGGGGATTGGAACGTCTATCGCAAGTAAGTTAATAGCAGAAATCGGAGATATCCGAAGATTTTCCAGTGCAGATAAGCTGGCAAGGTTTGCAGGAGTTGCTCCTGTAAAGTTCAGTTCCGCGGGAAAAGGCAAAGAACAAAGTTCCAGACAAGGGAACCGTCAGTTGCATGGATTATTTTATTTCCTGGCGGTAACCATGGTATCCAGATCAAAGAACGGAGCACCCAATCATCCGGTATTTTATGATTATTATATGAGGAAAATCGGGGAAGGAAAGACAAAATCACAGGCACTGGTCTGTATCATGCGTCGATTGGTGAACATTGTGTACGGAAATGATGAAAAATAAGACGGAATACCGGGAACCAATGCCAGAAAAAGAAGAGTAATTTTTCTGTTTAAAAACAGCACAAATACGTGCTATAATTTTTTTAATTGAATAAATATTTTCACCGTTCGTCGCATATCTGAGTACTCCACCTGAGGGTTCGGGTGATATCACACGCGTTGGAAGATGGATGTCTCAAGCTGAATATGATAAAATGGTTGAAAGCGGATATGTTCAGAAGCCTTATAATGCAGACCAATCATATGTAGCTAATCCTGCTTCATATGATGCATATTATAAACAAACAAGTAAGGGGTCTGTTTATGTTGAATTTGATGTGCCAACATCATCATTGAGGCAAACAAAAGATATTTGGGCAACGATACCCGGACCAGACTCTATTTATGCAAAGTTAGCTGAGAAAAAAGGTGAGCAACCTATAATAAGTTTTCCGAAGGCTAGTAATATTAAAAAAATAGGAGTTAAGGAATAAATGGAAGAATATTTTTTGCACTGGTTAGATGAAAATGTTGATAAATTAAAGAGTGAGGGCATTGTCATAGATGAATTAGTTAAAAATGATCAAAATTATTCTGATCTATATACAAGAGTAGACTTATTAAGTATAAGAAAAATCTCAAGAATAGTTATTTTTCATTCAGGGAGAACATATATGGAAATCTTAGATATAGAGACTACAAATACGGATTTTATATTTGACGATTTTTTAAAAAACAATGATGATATTGAAAAGTTTCTTTCTGAAAATATTTTAAAAATGGTCTGTCCTCAGAGTAGTTCTTTAGATTAATTATAAGGAGCAAAATAACATGAAAATTCATTTAGTTTTAGGTGACATTATGCGGTGAAGATGGAACTGGGAGAAATATGTTGGGAAAAATATTGATGGAGACTAGAGATATTTTAGGTAAAAAATAAATAAGTTATTGTCTTCAATAACAGCCCCTGTCGTAATAACGAAATTGCGATAGGGGTTGATTTCTTGGAACATCAGCCTGCAAATAAAAAGTCAATAGGAAATTGAGATTTTTGCAGATTGAGATTCACCTTTCGATCAGAAAATATAGGAAAGCAAAAAAAATCCAATCATCTTGGTCATGAATCCATTTACGGATTGGAGAATGCATACGGCTATGGCAGAAGTTTAGCTGTCTGGCTGATTGAAAATGGTTACATAGTAAAAGACATTAATCCAGCTCTGGCTTATGACCAGAGAACGGTTCAGTCCTCTTTTTGAAGCAAAATAGAGGGAAACTTTTTTCAGTTCATAGTTTTTAAATGGTTGGGATTGTGCTAACATATTTTAGATTTTTTAGGCTGATTTTATGGAATATTTCAATCAGCATGTTAATACGTTCCTGAATAAACATATCCCCGAATTCTTATTTTTGTCATAGTATTTCCCTCCTTCGACACCAAACAATATCGGAAGAGTTGCAGATAGTCGATACCTCCCATATAGTAGTATTCCGCATCAAGAATCCTATGAAAAATACCAAAAATTACATGCTCAACGTTATTTATTACACATATGTGTTTTTTGTAACAAATTAATGTATAATATGTATAAATAATAAATCTTATAATTATTCTATAAACATGAGAGCAAGTAAGTAATTTCTCATATAACAGGAGGAACAGGCATGACTGAGGAACAAATGATATTAGATGACAGAAATGAAGAATTATTCGTAGGGGATAATTATCAATATTACAGGAATCAATGGCGTGGTAGAATGGAACAACAAAATTTTACAAGCTGGAACTGGCCGGCGTTCATTTTTTCGATTTACTGGCTGGCATACAGAAAAATGTATTTAGAGGCTTTTTTGTTTGGGCTGCTCTCTCTTTTTTCAATGATTATTCCGGGAGGCGGACTGGTTCTGCATATATTAGTTGGAATCTATGCAAACTCTTATTACCGAAACAAAGCAAAAAAGACCATAGCACAAACCTCCCAGATGACACAATGGGAGGCGGTACAGTACATAAAAAGACATGGCGGTACAAATGTTTTGAGTATCTTCGTTACCTTACTGATAGTGTTTTCTCTCGCTGCTGCTGTTATTACTGGTATTGCATTGTTCCCCACTGGAGATAACGAAATTCATTCACAGGCGGTGCAGTCCAAAACTTTCAAAACAGACAATTTTTCATTTACATTCCCGAATGATTGGAGACAAGAGAAAGAGAATACTACTTTAGATTTGAAATGCCTGTCATATGATGAAGATCTATATACAGGAGTTTTAGAGTATGATAAAGCAGATTTTGCGGATAACATCAGCCCTGAAAATGCTTTATCTTTATACAGTGATGAAGTGCTGTCAAAATGTGATAATCCCGAATTTATTGAGGTAATGAAAGATGAAAAAGTTGGGGAAAAGAGGATAAAAACTGTCCTGTATTCCTGTGAACTGGATAGTTATAAATATTATTATATATTCTCTTTAGCAGAGTTTGAAGATTTTGAGAAATTTGCAATTATTGTACAGAGTATTACGCCAAGCCGGTTTGAGAAATATAAATCCACGTATGAGGACATTGTTGGTTCGTGCCAACATATTCAATTGACGAACGATATTTGAAATAAGGAGTGAATTGTAGTTCGCTCAAGCCATATTGAGTCAAATATAAGCCGAGCCGGGGAAGTTTCCCGCGGCTCGGCTTATATTTGACTCACTTCGCCTGCACAAACCGGAATTTCTTCATTAATTGTTCAAACTCTTCACTTGAATGAAGATAAAAATATTTTTCTTTGTCTTCCAGTTCCCTGAGAATAACTTTAATCATTTTATTTCGAATGTCTGCTGTATAGTTCGGCATTGGAATGTGCCGGTACAACAAAGAGTTACCCAAATCCACGGGGTGAAGAAGGGAGGACAGCATGGATTTTAAGAGAGATATGCTTTTTGAAACATTTTTCTGGTCTATGGCGGTCTGAAGGGGAGCTGCGTAGGTATCATATTCCTGGATTCCAAACAGTTCTGCCAGTTTGGAAGAACGTTCTGATATTTTTGCTGCATTCTGCGGCTGCCCTTCTTTTAGAGCGACGTCCGACAGTTTCATTAATATCACCTGGATCTCCTGAACTGTCATTAGAAGTCTTCGTTCTAAAAGTTCTCCGGCTTTGTCTGTTTTTCCCTGAGTAATCAAGAGCTCTGCCAAAAGAGGCCGTTTGTCGATGGCGCTTCGTTCCGGAAGCAAATCTAACAGCTTTTGTGCTTTGTCATATTCACCGGTCCTTGTATAGTTGGAAGCCAGCATAAAATTCGCCTGGCTGCGGGTCTGTTCATCCCCGTATCTGGCAGCCTGTTCATAAAGAGAGGTGATCTGACCGAGGTACTTTTTCTTTTCCCCGGCATTCATACCAGCCATCAGCATGGCACCGTCTAACAGCAATGTAGCTGTGTGAATAAAGTAGCCGCAGGTTGGATATTCACGGATTTTTTCCATGGTCATAAGGAAGCCGGTCTCAAATCCCTTACTTTGAATCACATCCATAATTTCTTTGCAGAGCTGGTTGACTTCTTCCCTGGATAGTTCTTCGTGAAAACAGAGAAGCGTATTGATATCTATCTTCAAAAGGCGCGCCAGGGCAGGCAGCAGGCTGATATCAGGCGATGTGCTTCCCTTTTCCCATTTGCTGACAGCAGGGGCAGAAACCCCTAAATAGTCCGCTATTTCTTCCTGGGTAAGTCCGGCTTCTTTTCTTTTTTTCCGAATAACGTTGTTTAACGGCATTGGTTTGTCCTCCGGTTCTATAAATCAGTATGATAATGTAATCGTATCAGATCTGGTTCGATACTTCAATGGAGTATTGATTATTCTGCTGAAGAGAAAATTAACTGCTGGTTAAGTTTGTGCATACCGATATAAATAAGTTTTGTGAAAAATAAAGATGTCAAATTACTTGATCTTATTTCTTATTTGTAATATCCTGATATATAAGAGATTATAAATGTCTCAAATAAAATTCCAGGTACATGATATCTTAGGGTACAGGAGGTTGATGCAATGTTTGCTGTATGGATTATTTTTATACTGTTGTTTGTTTTGTCAGCTGTTTTACTGACAGGACACGGTTCATTTCTCATTGCCGGATATAATACGTCAAGCCAGGAGGAGAAGGAAAAGTATAATGCACAAAAGCTGTGCCGGACGGCAGGACTTTCTATGTTACTCATACTTTTCGTAACAGCGGGACTGTTTATAATACCTTTAGACAGTATTTATCGTACTCCATATTTTATTTTTTATTTTATATTCATTATTGCAGATATCGGTATTACCTTGTATTTTTCCAATACACGGTGTTATAAAGAAGGGTATGAGTATAAAAAAGATATTGGAAAAAGCAAAAAGGAAACGTTATTTATTATTGCCGGTGTCTGCATTGTAATATTTCCGGTTTTTCTTTTGGTGAGTATCACTATGTACCGGGCATCATTACCCCCTGTATATACAATAAACGGTGATACCCTGAAGATATCTTCCTCCTATGGTGAGACCATTCCGCTTGAAGAAATAAAAAATATCAAGCTGGAAGAAACCATGGCTTTTAAATTAAAAAAGAAAAATGGTTCTGATTTGGGTTCTATATTAAAAGGCAGGTTTGATGCGGACGGGAAAACTGCCCATGTATATATAGATGCCTCCAGACCACCTTTTGTTCTGATTGAAACACAAGAAGGTCTGCATATTATAAATGATCAGACCCGGGAACAAACGGAGGCGCTTTACAGCCAGTTGGAGTCCCTGCTAAAATAGCAGTATAAATATCGGATAGGAGTGATAAATATGGGTTTCTGGGTTTTTATGACAGCAATGAATCTGCTGCTGCCGTTTATGATGATTGTGATAGGCCATATTTTTAGCAAAAGGCCGCCAAAAGAAATAAACCATTTGACAGGATACAGAACTTCAATGTCCATGAAAAATGAAGATACATGGGTGTTTGCCCATCACCATTGCGGGAAAATATGGAAGATCGTGGGTACCTGCATGCTGGTTCCGTCATTCTTAGCAATGCTCGTTGTTATTGGAAAAGATACAGATACAGCTGGTATTTTCGGCTCTTTGGTCATAGGCGTACAGATGGTTATACTGATTGCTTCTGTGATTCCTACGGAAGTAGCATTAAGGAAGAATTTTGATAAAGATGGAAATCGTATACAAATTTAACTAAGGAGTACAATTCTATGACACAGGCACTGGTACACATCGCACTGGTTGTAAAGGATTATGATGAAGCCATTGATTTTTATACAAAAAAGCTTCATTTTATATTGATAGAAGATACATATCAGCCGGAGCAGGATAAGCGCTGGGTTGTGGTTTCTCCGCCGGGTGCCTGTGGGACCACGATCCTGCTGGCAAAAGCCTCTAAGCCGGTACAGGAACCTTTTATCGGTAATCAGGCAGGAGGAAGGGTGTTCCTGTTTTTGGGAACGGATGATTTTTACAGAGATTATGAAGAGATGAAGGAGCTGGGGATTACATTTATCCGGGAGCCCAAGGTTCAGGAGTATGGCATTGTGGCTGTGTTTGAAGATCTGTATGGAAATCTCTGGGATCTGGTTCAGTTTCGTGAAGGACACCCTATGGCAGACAGGGTGGTTAAAAAAGAAACTTCATTGACTGAAATAATATCAGATCAGACAAACCGGGCTTTATGAGAAGTGAAAAATTGGAGAACCCTGTTCCCACAGGGGAGTACAGCAGATACTTTTAAAATTAATTATATATTATAAGATGGAAGAGCAGGAGATATTTTATGAAAACAATCGGGTTAATTGGAGGTATGAGCTGGGAAAGTACAGTTACCTATTATCAGATTATGAACGAGACGATAAAGCAGGAACTGGGAGGACTTCATTCAGCAAAGATTCTTTTATACAGCGTGGATTTTTCTGAAATTGAGCGCTGTCAGGCGGAAGGTGACTGGGAGAAAAACGGGGATATTTTATCAGCGGCGGCAGAAGCTCTTGAAAAAGCCGGAGCGGACTTTCTTGTAATAGGGACAAATACCATGCATAAAGTGGTGCCCCAGATTCAAAAGAGAATTAATATTCCGATTATCCATATTGCTGAAGTGACGGCAGATGAATTAAAACAGAATCATATTACAACAGTAGCATTGCTGGGGACGAAATATACCATGACTCAGGAGTTTTATAAAGAAAAGCTGGAAGATGCTGGCATTACGGTTCTGATTCCCGAAGCGCAGGACATTGAAGCAGTTAACAGTATTATATATGACGAATTATGTCTTGGCTCTGTTTTGGAAACATCCAAGGAAACGTACCTGCATATTATTGAAAGCTTAAAGAACCACGGGGCGCAGGGAGTGATTCTTGGGTGTACGGAAATTGGACTTTTAATTCAGCAGAAAGATGTGGATCTGCCTGTATTTGACACAACAAAAATTCATGCGGTTAAGGCAGCAAGGCTTTCGTTAGAGTAGCAGCTGTGTCGAAAGAAAATTATGAGACCGGACAAAAGACCGGCCTCATATAAATTATTATATTTAGGGTTATCTGTCCCTGCATACACGAATCCCCATATCCGCACCCTTGCCGTTCGGCTCGAATTTACCGAGGTAGGATATTTTGCAGCTGGTAATATCGCCTACCCAGCCGCCGCCTTTCCACACCCGGTAAAATCCTTTTGGAATCCTGGTATCCTCATACCATTCATAACACCATTCCCGGACATTTCCGGACATATCGAAAATCCCCAGTTCATTGGCTTTCTTACTTCCCACAGGGTGTGTTTTGTTCTGATTGGTCTCGATGTCAGGCCAGTTCCAGTCGCCCTTTAAATGCTCTTTTCCGGCATTTCTCCAATACCACACGGCTTCTTCCTCATCAGAACTTCCGCTGTAAGTATAATTCTGGCTTTTTAATCCTCCGCCTGCAGCATAGGTCCACTCGGCTTCGGTAGGAAGACGGTATCCATTGGCCCCTTCATTTACTGTGACAGTCCACCTGATATCGTCAAAATCGCAGATATTATCCGGATCCTGGACTTTTTTATCAATTTTATAATAAGGAGCAAGTCCTTCCTTTTCGCTTCTCTTATTGCAATATTCAATGCTGTCATACCAGCTTACAGATTCAACAGGCAGATGACTGCCTCTGAAAGCAGAAGGATTACTTCCCATCACTTCCGTCCATTCTTCCTGAGTAACCTCGTGCTTTCCTATGTAGAAATCCCGGATAGCAGGCTCATCCTGATTCGTTCCGGCTGAGACAGCAATCGCAGATCTTCCTTCTACCAGCACAAGATCAACCGGTTCCTTTTTGGAACACCCACAGGAAATGACAGCCACAGCAATCAAAAGCAAGACCAGCTTTTTCCTCATAGACAAGTCCCTTTCTTAAGTCGTTTTTCCAATCTGATTCCATAATATTTAAATAGTATGTAGGTAAGTATATGTTAATTAATGGCTACAAGTAATGCAGGCCAGATTACCAGACGGTTACATTTGCATTACCACTGCTTTGATATCCTTCAACACAAAATGCCTGATAGGACCAGGAATTACCTAAGTTCATGCCCTTATTTCTCCATGCATTCACATGGTTTCCGAAGTTAATCTGGGAATTTCCGCCTGTAGGCCTCTTTGACTGTCTGACACTCCAGTACTGGGGAAATGTCTGATAACCGTCAATAGAGGGAGCGTTATAACGCATGGTTGTATATATGTCATAGTTGGCTCCATCGCTGTTAACGGTACCTTTATAGGTTCCGGTAGGTCTGTAGGTTCCCCAGCTGTCAACTACATAATATTCAATCAGGGAATTCCTTGTCCAGCCATAAAACGTCAAGTAGCTGTTGCCGGATGGGGAGAAAACGCCGGCGTTATAGTTGACGATTCTGGAAGGACTTCCGGCACCCCAGCCTTTTCCAACCACGAAGTTTCCACAGTTTGTCCAATTTACACTAAAATTACCTCCGGAGCCATTAACCATATTAACGGTTCCGCCCCCGTCTGTATAGTTTTGCCAGTAATCTGTTGCTGCAAAGGCTGTACTGGAAAATATTCCTGAAAAACACATAGCTAAAGCGAAAACTAATGATAAGACCTTTCTGCTTAATTCATTCATTTTAAACCCCTCCTGTTTTATATTACAGATTCATACACTTACCTACATACGATATAAATATTACCGGAACCCCTCCTTTTTTTGGCATGATTTTAATAGTAATATTGTTGTTATGGTGGATTTATCTGTGGTTGAGAGTCAGCCTTGAAGAATAATGAATGTAATAGAATAGTCTGTAATTTCTGCTATTATAGAAAATTAATTTTATATTACATATGATATCAGATAAAAAAACATTTGTAAATTATATTATACAAAAAAAGGTATTTTTAGTTAATTTAACTAATATTAGCACCCGCATATAGGCGATAAAGAAACAACTACAGTTACTTTTCCATATATGGCAGATGCTCAGAGGGTAACAATCAGCAGAGAAATACCTTATATGAATTGAAAATTACTTGACAGATAACATGGTCCCGGGTATAATCAGTACTCATGAAGCTTTCGGTTTTTGATTATAATTTCATAGTTAATTAAAAGGGAGTAGTTTAAATGTACCGTCAACATCCTGGCTGTTATTATACAGTCTGGCGGTGCGTACCAGATAATGGTTACCAGACTTTTAATGTACTTGTTCTGATTATTTATATTTTTCAGAATAGTGCGTTAAAAGTCTTTTTTATTTACTCTTTTCAGCAATAATAATCATAGCGGAAGTATACATTTTTGATGCGGGGCATCCCGAACGGGTGTCAGAATGGAGGATTTGTTTGAACGAGTGGTATCAGAAGAGTGAAGCTGAGATATTAAAGGAGCTTCAAACAAAAAAAGAAGGATTGAGTTCAGAAAAGGCGTCCGCACTTCTTAAAGAAAAAGGTGAGAATATTCTGGAGGAGGGAAGGAAAAAAAGTACGATTGAAGTATTTGCAGAGCAGTTTAAAGACTTACTGGTGGTAATACTGGTCGCAGCTGCTGTGATTTCCATGCTGTCAGGAAATGTGGAGAGCACAATCGTTATTATGGCAGTTATTATACTCAACGCTGTATTGGGGACTGTTCAGCATGAAAAAGCTCAAAAATCTCTGGCAAGCTTAAAATCCTTATCCTCACCAAATGCGAGAGTCATGAGGGATGGAAAGAAAACGGAAGTGGCTTCCAGGGAAGTCGTGCCGGGTGATATTCTCATACTGGAAGCCGGCGATATGGTGGTAGCAGACGGAAGAATCTTAAATAATTATTCTCTTCAGGTTAATGAAAGCTCTCTCACAGGAGAATCCACCAATGTGGATAAAGGAGATGGAACCCTGGAGATTTCAGTTCCGCTGGCAGACAGAACCAATATGGTATATTCCGGAAGCCTGGTCACCTACGGAAGAGCAGTAGTTGTGGTTACAGATACCGGCATGAAGACAGAAATTGGTAAGATAGCCAGTCTGATGAATGCTACAAAAGAAAAAAAGACGCCTCTTCAAATCAGTCTGGATCAGTTTTCCAGCCGTCTTGCAATGGTAATCATGGCTATATGCGGAGTAGTATTTATATTAAGCCTGTATCGTAGAATGCCGCTTCTTGATTCTCTCATGTTTGCGGTGGCATTGGCAGTTGCAGCAATTCCAGAAGCCTTAAGCTCCATTGTTACCATTGTCCAGGCCATGGGAACTCAGCGTATGGCAAAAGAAAACGCCATCATTAAGGAACTGAAGGCAGTGGAAAGCCTTGGCTGTGTTTCCGTAATCTGCTCGGATAAAACCGGAACACTTACGCAGAATAAGATGACGGTTCAGGAGATTTACTTAGACAATCAGATATTTAAACCTGATGAGCTGGAACTTACCAATCAGCTTCACCGCTATCTGCTTTATGATGCAGTGCTGACCAATGATTCCACCATTGCCGATGGAAAAGGAATTGGTGATCCTACGGAATACGCACTTCTTGAAATGGCAGGAAAGAACGTCAGCCATAGTACCATCAGGGATCTGATGCACAGACTGGAAGAGATTCCCTTTGATTCTGACCGTAAGCTGATGAGTACCAAATACAAACTGCACGGTGTTCCAACCATTCTGACTAAAGGAGCGGTTGATGTGTTATTAGACCGGACTGTGAGTATACGTACCTCCCAGGGCATCAGAGAGTTGACAGAATCAGATAAGGAAGATATTTTAAAACAGAATATGCTGTTTTCTGAAAATGGACTTCGTGTTCTGGCTTTTGGTTATAAGGAAGTGGAAGAATCTCATGTACTTTCCCTTAACTCTGAGAACAATTTCATTTTTCTTGGTCTTGTTTCCATTGTGGACCCGCCAAGGGAAGAGTCAAAAGCAGCTGTGGCAGATGCTAAAACAGCAGGAATCCGCCCGGTCATGATCACCGGAGATCATAAAATTACGGCGACAGCCATTGCAAAACAGATTGGAATTTTTGAAGAGGGAGATTTAGCGGTTACAGGTGCTGAACTGGATGCCATGACAGACCAGGAGTTAGATAAGAAGATTGTTAATATCTCAGTCTATGCGCGGGTTTCTCCGGAGAACAAGATCCGTATTGTGGATGCATGGCAGAGAAGAGGCAATATCGTTTCCATGACTGGAGATGGGGTGAATGATGCTCCTGCGCTTAAGAAGGCTGATATTGGAGTTGCCATGGGAATTACGGGTACTGAAGTATCAAAGGATGCTGCTTCCATGATTCTGTCAGATGATAATTTTGCTACTATTATAAAAGCAGTGGCAAATGGAAGAAATGTATACCGGAATATTAAAAATGCCATTCAGTTTTTACTGTCAGGCAATATGGCTGGAATTTTTTCAGTTCTTTATACTTCCATCATGGCGTTGCCCATCCCATTTGCTCCGGTTCATTTATTGTTTATCAACCTGTTAACAGATTCCCTGCCGGCGATTGCAATCGGCATGGAACCGGCGGAAAACGGACTGCTGAGTCAGAAACCCAGGGATCCAAAGGAAGGGATCCTGACGAAAGAATTTATGACAAAGGTCATGATTCAGGGAGCTCTCATTGCAGTTTGTACCATGACCGCATTCCATCTGGGTTTAAGGCAGTCAGGTGCGGCTGTTGCCAGCACGATGGCATTTGCCACTTTAACTCTCGCGCGGCTTTTCCATGGGTTTAGCTGCAGAAGCAGCCAGTCCATCTTCAGACTGGGATTTAAAGGAAACTGGTATAGTCTGGGAGCATTTGTACTTGGATTTGCTTTACTGAGTCTGGTTTTGTTTGTTCCTGTTATGGAAAAGCTGTTTTCTGTAACACGTTTAACCAGCTCACAGATCGGTATTGTATATGGGCTGGCCATTATTCCGACTGTAATAATACAGCTGACAAAAGTTGTAAGAGAAATTGGAAAATAGTTTCAGTAAAAAGAGGTTCAGACTTAAAAAAATATGTTGAACCTCTTTTTTATTAATGGTAAAATGATTGCGTAACGAAAACTTAATATAGGAGAGGGAAACAAAACGACATGACAGGACAACCATCAATTAGATTCAGAAATTACAGACCGCTTTCCAGGCGGACCAAATTCCAGATTCTTGCCCTGGTGCCGATTTATTTTATTGTTGCAGGATTTTGCCTGCAGCCGTTTGATGAAATCTGGAGGGGAATCATCACCATCGTACAGGAACCGGATTTCCTGATTACGGATTACATTGCCATAGGAGGCATTGGAGCTGCGTTTATTAATGCAGGTGTATTAACATTATTAAGCATTGCAATTGTTTATTTTCTGGGAATGGATATGAGCGGTCATACCATAACCTCTAGCTTTCTCATGTTTGGCTTTTCGCTGTTTGGGAAGAACATCTTAAACATCTGGGCTATTATGATGGGAATCTGTTTATATTCTTATTATCACAAAACTTCCATAACACGTTATATCTATGTGGGGTTCTACGGAACCTGTTTGTCTCCGGTTATTACCCAGATCATGCAGATTGGTAATCTGCCCCTGGCGGTCCGTCTGGTTTTAAGTATTATTGTTGGCATGAGCATTGGGTTTGTGCTTCCACCTCTTTCCACCCATACACATTATGCTCATATGGGATATTCTCTTTATAATGTAGGTTTTGCCAGCGGAATCATTGCCACCATTATTGTTTCTATTATGAAGTCTTATGGGATCAGAATAGAGGAACGGCTCATCTGGTCAACCGGGCAGAATTTATTATTTTCGAGGCTGTTAATAGCCTTATTTTTCGGAATGATCGTATTTTCCTTCTTTTTGTCGGATCAGGTATGGAAAAGATATGTGGAAATATTTAAGTCCTATGGAATCAGCGGAACGGACTATGTAAAGACGGAAGGATTTGCGCCGACACTGCTTAACATGGGAATTAATGGAATTGTATCAACCCTGATCATCCTTATTGTGGGAGGAGATTTAAATGGTCCCACCATCGGCGGGATTTTTACCATTGTTGGCTTCAGCGCAACTGGAAAGCACACTCGTAATATACTGCCCATTATGATTGGCGTCATTATCGGCGGTTACACAAAAAAATGGAGCATTACCGATCCAAGCGCCCAGCTGGCGCTTCTTCTTTCCACCACACTGGCGCCCATTGCCGGGGAATTCGGAGTAGGTGCCGGAATACTTGCCGGATTTTTACACTCCTCTGCAGCTCTTAATGTGGGTATCGTTTACGGAGGACTGAATCTTTACAACAATGGTTTTGCAGGAGGTCTCATAGCTACCTTTCTGGTACCAGTGTTAAAATCCATACGGGACAGGAAAGCGCATGCGAAAACCCATGTTTCTCTTTAAGGACAGGCTGTGGTGCGGTTTGGTTTACCGGATGCTTGTATAATTACGGTTTTATGATAGAATAAAACAAAAAGAGAAACAGAGGAATTCAAATATGCTGTACCAGATTACAGAAGGAACAGTTTCTGCAGGAGGAAACATAATTCTGTCCCATATAAATTTTGAAATACGCGGCAATGAAAAGATCGCGGTTGCCGGCAGCAACGGAGCCGGAAAGACCACCCTTTTAAGGCTGATAGCCGGAGAACTGGAGCTTGACCGGGATGATAAGCGCCAGAACTCCGGCATCACAGCTGCAAGAAAGTTAACCATTGGATATTTAAAGCAGCAGGCATTTACGGAGAAAGAGCGGACAGTGGAGGAAGAGATATTCTCTTCCTGTTCTTTTTCTAATGAGTTTTCACAGGAGCGGTTTGAATACGAGCGGGAATATGACATGCTGTTTACCGGTTTCGGTTTTTTAAAATCAGATAAGAAGAAAAAACTGTCAGAATTTTCAGGGGGAGAGCAGACTAAAATTGCGCTGATCCGGCATCTTCTTTTGAAACCGGATATTCTCCTGTTAGACGAGCCCACCAATCATCTGGATATTCAGACGATACAGTGGCTGGAGCAGTATTTAAACGGATATGGGAAAGCAGTGGTGATGGTATCCCATGACCGCTTCTTTCTGGACCAGACAGTTTCTGTGGTATATGAACTGTCAGGAAAGACCTTGACCCGTTATCCAGGCAATTATACGCAGTACAGGGAAGAGAAAAAGAAACGGATCCGGCTGCAGAAAAAGGCTTATGAAAAGCAGCAGGAAGAGATAAAAAGATTAAATGAACTGGTGGAGCGTTTTAAGCACAAACCTAATAAGGCTGCATTTGCCCGGGCTAAAAGAAAGGCAGCAGATCGGCTGGTTCCGGTGGAAAAGCCAGAGGAGGATGAGATTCCTCTGTTTGTTTCCCCCCTTGAGCCTGCTGTTTTAGGAAGCAAATGGGTATTTGAATCAGAACATTTAAAAATCGGGTATGATAAGCCCCTTGC
>JAEWPQ010000154.1 GCA_023460575.1 Bacillota bacterium | reverse complement strand
GATTAATTGTAAATGGAAAGGGAGGATTTAATTGGATATTAATAACACAGATCAATTACCTGAACGGTATATTTGGAAGGATGCTGCTGGTTTGATTACAAAGTTTTTGGGAGAAGCAGCTGGAAGTGAAAAGATTTATGCGAATATCGACTATGTTCCGTCCAGAGCACACAGCACAAAATATCACAGCCATTCACAGCAGGAAGAGTTTTTTATGATCCTTTCCGGAACAGGAACCTTACGTATCAATGAGGAGGAGAAGACTGTTAACCAGGGTGATTTTATAGCTAAACCTGCAGGGAAAAATATTGCCCATACATTTTATAATTCCGGGGCTGAGACCCTGGTTATTTTGGACATTGGGACGATTGAAAAGGAAGATACTTGTTATTATCCGGATGATGATATGTATATGCAGAAATCCAATGGGACAAGGCGGGTTTTTAAAGGAACAGATCTGGATACCTCGTGGCTCCCAGAGCCCAATGCAAACGGAAAGAAGGTATAAAATGATCACAATATTCAATCGGAAAGAATTGCTGATAACTTATGAGATGAAAAAACAGTCAGAGGTCCGGGAGCTGATGGCAAGGAATCATATTCCTTATTCCATCAGGGTGATTAACAGAAAAAGCCCATCCCCTTTTGGTGCAGGTTCCAGGGCACGAACAGGGACATTTGGGGAAAACCTGCAGCTGGAGTATGAATATACTATTTTTGTCAAAAGGGCAGATTATGAAAAGGCAAATGCAGTTATGAACGGAAGAATCAAATGATGAAACCGCTTAAAAAGATAACCAGTGCTTGTGCTCCCACTATGATGATATAATTCTGGACAGAAAGGGCAAAGGTTTTTTCCTTAATCTGTTCCTTTTTAAAGCGTCGGATATTTTTATGAACAGGAATAAAGGTGAGCAGTGCCGCCAGGCATACCGGGGACAAGAGCTTCAGCACTACGGATAGCGCCCATGTCAGATAAGTAACATAGTATAGTCCGGCAAAAACAGACAGCGCCTTTTTTCCCAAAAAATAAGAAAGAGTATACCGGTTTACTGCAATATCCTTTTCCAGGTCACAGATATTGTTGGCCAGCATAATGTTAGCAGTGGCACAGACTGGGCCAGCGGAAAACAAAAGCAGGAAAAACGCGGGCGCAAGGTTTATATTCAATTGGATTGTTTGCCAATCCACACTTAAAGTCAGAAAAGTTCCGGATGGCATGTTCATGTAAAGCATCAGAAAAGGAATGAACAGACCATAAAACAGCCCTGAAAAAATCTCTCCCAGGGGTAAACGGGAAATGGGGATGGGCCCCCAGGTGTAGAACACGCCGCATAGAAAGCACAATCCGCCCAACACCAGGACAACAAGATCCGTCCGGTAAGCCAGGGTCAGGCCCAAAGCAGTGCTCACGCCAAACAGCAGATAAATGATGTGCTTTGCCAGGCTCCGGGGAAACGGAAGCTTTTGGCCGTTGGTTTTGGTATCAATATAGTTATTGATTGCAGTGGTAGTCAGGTCGAACAGAAACATGGAGCTAAAAAACAGAAGCGTGCGCTCTGCATTTACCGGCTGCCTGCGGTAAAACAGGTAAGCCAGAGACATGAGAAACGGAAGCAGGCTAGTGATTTTTGTGCGTATTTCAACAAATTCAAGAAATTTTTTTACAGTGGAATCATGGTTTACTTCTATCCTTTTTGTTTGCATAACTTTCCTCTTTTACAAATTCATTCAGACTGACAATATTATAACAATGCCGACGAAAATAGTCAAATTTATTTTCTTATTCTATACCTGTAAAAAGTCCGCGTTTTTCAAAATACGAAAAACACGGACCAGTATATTAACAGGAAAATCTCATTTAATAGTGCTCCTTTCTTAAAATATGCTTACAACCCATATAAGTCAGTGCAAAATACAGGCCATAAATGACAACAATAAATAATGCCGGTATAAGAACGCTGTTCATCACACTCACATGTTTAAAGGCCTTCATCACATCATTTACAGCCGTAAGTCCCACAACGGAATGAGCCATGCCAAGTAAAAAGGGCAGTAAAAAATAACAGAGTATCTGTATAAACAATGCTTTGTCCAGCATTTTCTTTTCGGCACCCAGCTTTCTTAACAGTGCATAACGTTCCTTGTTATCTGCAGCCTGGGCAAGCTGCTGTATTGCAAGGATTGCCGCGCAGGCGATCATAAAAACAATACCCAGATAAATGGCTAAAAAGGATATGATGGCTTTCATGGCAATGGTTGAAGCATAGATCTCTTCTCTGCTTGAATAGTACCAGAAGCCTCTTTCCTGGTAAACCCCGCTGTTACTGTATTCACTTAATTTTTCCTGTAGCTCCTTTGATCCTTCTAAGGATCTGCATACCATGTTAAGCACATGATTCTCCGACTGGTCAAGAACTTGGGCATATGCGTCATTTACCACAAAGGTGATACCGGAATCGTTGTTGGAAAGCTTCATGTTTTGTACTTCTCCCTTTGGCTGGAGCGTGGTATCCCCAAGGGAAATAGTCACATTTTTATCAGAAAACTGCCGTGCAATATCCTGGTAAATATCACCGGCTGATATGATGAAATACTCATTTTCAGGGAGATCTTTTTTCTCCTTTCCCTGCATTTCTAAAAACTTCTGGTAA
>JAEWPQ010000153.1 GCA_023460575.1 Bacillota bacterium | reverse complement strand
CAGTTCCCTTATCGTCATTTTGATTTCTCCCCTCTTTCCTGTCAAGCTGGTTCATTTCATCAGAAATCCTTACTATATATGAAGTCATGGCTCTAAATTTACTGTAGCTGTCTCCATCTCCCTCCTCTATATCAGCTGCCAGTCTGGCAACCTCCTTTGTCAGCTTGTGGACATTGTCCCTGAGAAAATAAATGCAGTCTGATTCCGCGGCTTCCCCGCGGACAATATCCTCTGCCAGTGCCTTACAGGTGGGAGCACCGCAGGAGCCGCAGTCTAACCCCGGGAATTTTTTCAGGAGCCGTTCCACCTGATTCATCCTTGCAAAGCTTTCCATCATGGTATCTCCTAAATGAAATACCGGCTCATACTGGACCATGCTGTTCCATTTTACAAGTTCCTCACCCTCTGATTCCATATGGCTCCTGGCCACAGGCATATATTTGCGCAGGCGCTTTAATTTTACCTCCGCGACGTAGGGATTCTCTACAGTGAGAACACCGCCGACACATCCTCCGTTGCAGGCATTTAACTCCACGAATTTTAAATTGGTGAATTTCTGGTCTTCCATGTCCTCAAGCACCCGGATGACATTCTCAATCCCATCCGCTGCTAAATAATCCTCTGTAAACAGACCGCTGGCTTCTCCTCCGCTTCTTCCCCAGCTGACCCCGATTTTCCCGGAAGTTCCGATCTCCGGAGGTTCCTCTCCCACCGCCTTCATGCAGGAAAGAAGCCGTGGATAGACATCCTTGATGGCCAGGACCTTATCCACTTCACTATGATCTGTTCCCAGGGGAGATCTGGCATAAGTCACCTTGGACGGGCAGGGAGAAATAAATATAATTCCTATCTTTTCCCTTGGAAGTCCGGTCTTTTCCATCGCCCTTCTGACTGCAAGTATGGCAGCCACTTCAACCGGCGGATTAAGTGGCAGAAGGTTTGGTATTAAATTAGGAAACCGGACCCGTATGAGCCGCACCACGGAAGGACAGGCTGTGCTGATAACCGGAAGCTTATCCGGATTTTTGCTTAAATACTCTCTGCTGGCCTCACTGACCAGCTCCGCTGCTGCGCTCACTTCAAAAACATCATCAAATCCCATGAGCAGCAGGGCATTGAGTACAATGTTCACATCGTCTAAGTTATTAAACTGGCTGTAGAGGGAGGGAGCCGGCAGGGCTACCGTATATTCAAACTCCTTTAAATCCTCCATGGTATCGTAAATGGCATGTTTTGCATGATGAGGGCATACACGGATGCACTCACCGCAGTCAATGCAGAATTTACTGTTAATCTGTGCCTTTTTATTTCTGACTCTGATCGCCTGGGTGGGACAGCGCTTAATGCAGTTAATGCATCCCATACAGAGATCCTCGTCAAGTCTTACAGAATGATAAAATTTATCCAATGGCTCACCCCTTTTGCAATCCATTATTTTTAACGGCTATAGATTTACCACCATTCGAATGGTAGTTCCTTCTCCAATTACCGTATTTATCTCCATCACATCGGAATACTTTTTCATATTGGGCAGCCCCATGCCTGCCCCGAATCCCAGCGAACGCACCGCATCGGGAGCAGTGGAATATCCGGCCTGCATCGCAAGTTCAATATCCGGAATTCCGGGACCTACATCCTCTAAAATCATCTCAATGCTCTCTGTGGTAATATGAACCGAAATCTCTCCGCCCTTTGCGTGTATTACCATATTGATTTCTCCTTCATACATGGCAATGGCAACCTTTCGCACTGCTTCCGGTGTGACGCCCATTTTTTTTAATTTGCTCTTCACATCGCTGCTGGCCTCCCCTGCTCTTGTAAAATCATCCGGAGAAATGGTGTAATGAAACGTAATCACATCCATCATTAAATCGCACCTCCGTGAAGTCCTGCCTCATAGAGCATTCCACAGGCAGAAAACATGCGGTGCCCGGTGGACAGAAGAATAATCCCCCTCTCGGCCGCCATCGAAAGCATGGCTTCGTCCGGCTTTTTCCCTCTTACAAACACGATGCATACGATATCCAGCATTTCAGCAGTACGAACCACCTGGGGATTGCACAGGCCTGTGAGCAGAACGGAATGATCCTTTGAATAAGCAAGCACATCGCTCATCATATCAGAACCGCACGCGCTTCTCACCTCCTCAGACAGATGATCCTCTCCAACCAGCACTTTTGCACCCAGTATTTTCCTGATATCTTCGACAGTCATACGGTCCTTTTCCTCCATTCATTCACTCTATTCGCACAATTCCAGTCATTATTGATAATTATATCATAAATAGTACCCCAAGTGTATAAAATTACCACGAAATCATCGTTATTTTTTTGTCGAATTTTGATTAAAACTATAGATTTTTTCTCAATAACATGGTAAAATATCAGTTACATTGCATAAGCAACATTGAAGGAGGTTATCAAATGACTTGTAAAAAACAAGGCGTCCAGTTTAACGGGACAAAAGAGCAGGAAGCTGCTTTGAAAGAAGTGATTTCCCAGCTCAAAGATACAAAAGGATCCCTGATGCCGATCATGCAGAAGGCTCAGGAGATTTATGGTTATCTTCCAATTGAAGTTCAGACCATAATTTCTGATGAAGCGGGTATTCCCCTTGAGAAGATTTATGGCGTTGCCACTTTTTATTCCCAGTTTGCGCTTCAGCCTAAGGGCAAATATCAGGTTTCTGTCTGTCTTGGAACCGCATGCTATGTAAAAGGTTCCGGAGACATTTTCCATAAAATCGAGGAAATTCTTGGTATCACCAACGGAGAATGCACTCCGGATGGAAAGTTTTCTTTGGATTCCTGCCGCTGTGTAGGTGCCTGCGGTCTGGCTCCTGTCATGATGGTGAACGGAGAAGTTTACGGAAGACTGACAGTCGATGATGTTCCAGGTATTTTAGCCAAATACGAATAATTACATACGCTTATGATGACAGAGATTTCATTAAATATTTTGGATGTGGCAGAGAATTCCACACGGGCAGGTGCCAGCCTCGTTACCATTCTTGTATCTGTGAATACCTTGACAGATGAACTGACCGTTGAACTTTCAGATAACGGCTGCGGAATGACAAATGAACAGCTGGAACATGTAACAGACCCGTTTTTTACCACCCGCACGACCAGAAAAGTGGGTCTTGGTATTCCGTTTTTCAAATATGCAGCGGAATCCACGGGAGGGAGTTTCTCCATCGAATCGAAACCGGGGATCGGAACGAAGACAACTGCTGTGTTCGGACTCTCCCACATAGACCGAATGCCCTTAGGTGACATGAACAGTACCATTCAGACACTGATCACCTGCCATCCGGATACAGATTTTCTCTATATCTATCGTTATAACGAAGCGTCCTTTGAGC
>JAEWPQ010000152.1 GCA_023460575.1 Bacillota bacterium | reverse complement strand
AGTATTTTAATAAAGTTTTGATTTCGCATATATTTGTAAGTCATTATTCTATTGATGATTTACAAGTATATGCGATTTTTAGTTTTAAGCAGAATACACAATAATTTTAAGGAGGTATCTTTTCATGAAAAAAGGTACAGTAAAATGGTTTAATGCACAAAAGGGTTTTGGTTTCATCTGTGATGAAGAAGGCAACGATATTTTCGTTCATTTCTCAGGTCTTGCTATGGAAGGTTTCAAGTCTTTAGAAGATGGTCAGTCTGTTGTATTCGAAACAATCAATGGCAACCGTGGTCTTCAGGCTGTTAACGTTCACGTCGCTTAATCTCATACAGATTGTACGAATCACATCTAATTTATCCTTTTTCTTCAAATACCAATTTGATAATATGAATCTGATAAAGTGAAAATGTACCAACTATCTGTATTTTAAAAAGTCAGAGCTATTTTTATTTATTACAGCTAAGCCAGCAGGGTTTATTCCATATTCCCGGCTGGCTCAAACTAATTTCAGGTACTAAAGCGCAAAAATGGCGGATCCGAAATATCGGGTGTCCGCCATTTTTAACATTATCAGCAATCGTCATCATGGTGATGATGATGGTGGCAGCGAGGATCATTGCATCCTGCTCTAAAGCCAGCCCAGTACGCTCTTCTTACTTGCTCTGCACAATTAACAGCATCATCATTATTACAGTTATTATTGCCATTGCAATTGCAGCCGCAATTATTGTTGCCATTACAACCACAATTATTTCCACAACCCCAGAAGCATCCCATATAAATTATCCTCCTTTTCTTAGTTGTACTGTATAATATGGCACAATAAGACAAGATGTGAATGGAATAGATGAGACATGTCCAGCTTGTTCACACACTATAAGAACATGCATATATTATTATTACAGAACGAGATATCAAAGATCCGGAGATAACGGATACGAGCGCAAGCTGCCGCATAACCGCCTTTACCAATGTAAACAACTCATTTTTCGCGCTGTCAGACTTTATATTTCCGGTTGATGATAAGTTCTGTAAACTGCCCGATCATAAGTATGAACCTCATTAGGGCGAAAACCAACGCATCCTGGTTTTCGCCCTTTTCATTAATCTGATCTTCTTTTGGTGTTCGGTCCCATACCTTCCCTGCGGGAATTATGGGTCTGATTCTGGTTTTTAACTTTCCCTTTATCTTCCGGATAATTTTCCACTGAATTGGTTTTTATTATATCCTTCTTTGACATTGATCTCACCTCATAATTAATATGTCTGCTGAATCTATATTTTATTCAGCACTTCTTAAAATGTATAATTAATTATGCCTGGGTATATCCTAATTGTGAGGTGATTAAAATGTCATATATAGCTCCTGCAGTCCAGGCCAAATTTGAAACTCTTTCCATTGATTTAAAAAATCAGATCCTGGAACGGAATGTACAGATCAACAACATTTACGACCTAATCCGTATTCTGGAAGAAATCGTAAATGAAGGGAGCTGATCCCTTCGCAAACAGCCATGAGCCGTTTAAAGGCCTGTGGCTGTTTTTATATGCCCCACGGACAGACGCAAAAAGAAATAAGGGCCGAATCCCTGAGGAACGACCCATGAAAAAATGATTATTCAATTATCTGCAGCTTCTTAAGAATGAAGAAAGCTGACGGGTATTGCAGGAACTTCCCGTATTACAGCTCTTGCCAGTACAGGATGCACCTTTCTTGCCAGTAGAAGTATTGCAGTTTGAGCTGTTGCTGCTGCATCCATACTTGCTTAACAGACTGTTTAAAGACTGTCCATAGCATGATGAAGAATAGCAGTTAGATGAAGAATAACAGTTAGGCAATGAACTGGAACAGGTCGCTGCCTGTGCTGTCATTGGTGTTCCTGCTACGGTAAATACAGCTGCTGCTGCTAAAACAAATGCTGGTAATTTTCTCATGGTAATATCCTCCTTATTTGTTACGTAATTGTTACATTTCTTTTACAAAACGTATCATATCATACATAAATCGGATTTACACTAGGAGAAAAATGGCAATTAACCTATCTTTTCCAGTTGATATTCATCCACTGCCAGCTTTAAAGCACCCATGATTCCCTGATTGTCATTTAAGCTTGGCAGGACAATATAATGGTCCATATCTTCCAGCTCTTTTGTCCTGATATAACCGCCCAGCTGTCGGGTTACTTCTTCTCTTACCAAAGGCATTAAATGCTTCTGATGCATCACACCGCCTCCAAGTATAATACGCTGGGGCGACAGCACCATAATATAATCCACAAGCGCCTGGGCAATATAGTAAGCTTCCAGCTCCCAGACCTCGTTCCTGTCCGCCAGCTCTGCTCCCTTCATTCCCCATCGTGCTTCTATGGCAGGACCTGCCGCCATTCCCTCCAGACAGTTCTTATGGTATGGACACGCTCCCTCAAAGGAATCCTTTGGATGTCTGGCAAGAAGCAGATGTCCGCCTTCCGGATGAAGCATGCCGTGAAGCAGCTTTCCATTGGAAATAATGCCTGCTCCCACGCCCGTTCCGATGGTGATATACATACTGTTCTCAAGACCCTTTGTAATCCCCCAGGTAGCTTCTCCAAGGGCAGAACCATTCACATCGGTATCAAATCCCACCGGTATCTTTAAAGCCTCTTTAAATGCTCCTACGATATCGTAATTCAGCCATGCAAGCTTTGGCGTTGTTGTAATATAGCCATAAGTTTCTGAATTCCTGTTAAGATCAATGGGACCAAAGCAGCCGATTCCCAGAGCCTCGATTTCCTTATCTTTAAAATATGCAATCAGTTTGGGCATGGTAATCCCAGGTGTTTCCGTTGGTATGGAAACCCGCTCAAAAATCTCGCCGTTCTCATTGCCTATGGCACAAACCATCTTTGTGCCTCCTGCCTCTAATGCACCCAGTCTCATAACTTCTCCTCCTGTTTTATTCGGGATTGGAACAGATGACGGACATCTTACCCTCAAATCTGCACTCTCCGCTCTTTGCCGGTATGATAAAATTCTGACCTGCTTCCAGTGGGATTCCATTGATGCAGCCTTTTCCGCTTATCACACTGACATTGGTAAAATACTTAGAAAACTCTTTTGTAAACACCCCTTCAATATCATACTTGTCCACTGAGTAGTACTTACAGGTTATTAAATGAGTATGCACTGCTCCTGGCAGTTTCCCGGTTACAGATGCAACCTCACATTCTATAAACGGAGCCCTGATTGTGGCAATACTCTGTTCCACATGGAGCTGTCTTGGTTTTCCGTCTGCAAGGCGGTCGTAGTCATAGACACGATAGGTGATATCGCTGCTCTGCTGTGTCTCAAGGATTAAGGTACCGCCCTTGATTGCATGAACGCATCCAGGATTAATCTGAAAGAAATCTCCTTTTTTAACGGGAACAGTCCGTATAAATTCCGACCACTGGTGGTTTCTTATCATGGATTCCATCTCATCCCGGTCTTTTGCGTAGTGACCGATTACAATTTCAGTATCGGGTTCACAGTCAAGAACATACCAGCATTCGGTCTTGCCAAGAGATCCATTCTCGTGAATTTTCGCATAACTGTCATCGGGGTGCACCTGAATGCTTAAATCATTCTTTGCATCGATGATCTTAACCAGAAGAGGAAACTGATCTCCGGGATAAAAGCCGAATATCCCTGGTTTCTCCTTCCATAAATGGCTTAAAAGCTTTCCGTCATAAATCCCCCCGGATATCTGGCAATCCCCATTCTTATGAGCGCTGATCGCCCAGCATTCTCCTGTGGTATCACTTGGTATGTCATATCCAAATACCCCCCGAAGCTTGTCACCGCCCCAGATGGCTTCCTTAAAAACCGGTTCCAGAAATAAAAACTCCATCTTACTTCCTCCTTATGTGTCAACCCTTATGCTTACTGCCTATATTTTACATGAATATCAGGAAAAGGAAAAGAGGTAATTGAAGTTATAGAGAATCTTTTCCATATACCTGGATCTGGGTAAGTGCCGGAAATGGAGAAGGATCATCTGCTTTTATTAAATCACTCAGCTTCAGCCAGGTAATATTCTTCTTTTTCAATGAAAATACGTGGGGTTTTACACTTTTTTCCATTTTTACAACTTCTCTGGATCCATCAGAGAATGTGATGGTGGCTTCCACCCACCAGTTGTCATGAGGAAAATCGGCCCTTGTATATAATACGATCTGGTCAAAATCCACTTCCCGCCCAAAATCCAGAGTTATTTCCGCATCATCCTGACGGTTAATTCCCCAGGACTCATACGGCCACTCTCCATGGGATTCATTGGCAAGGACTCCGTCAATGGCATTGCGGGCCGCAAAAACAGCTTCACCTCTTGTTTCCACATTTGCAAATGCATGTGGAAAACAGCCGGTGTCGCCATGCTGGTCCATGACATTGACTGCCAGGTTGCGGTGCTGCTCTGTCTCCCAGGCAGCTGCTTTGCGAATAGTAAGATAATGTCTCTCTCCAGTAAATGCTTTCGGATTGTAAGATACTTTTTTATCACCGAATGGAATGGTAAAAATCACTTCCTCCTTTGTCAGATAAACAAAAGATTCATCCATGCAGTCATCGATCCGGATCACATAATGACCGCCTTTATGATCTGTCTTACAGACAATGACATCTCCTTCTTCATATCCGCCTTCATATACCAGGACCGCCTGATCGTCTCCTGATGCAGAAGCTTTTATCGTATTATCGGATCCTTTTACAGCTATGGAAACTCTTGTCATCATTCGTCCTCCTGCTCTTCCTTTTCAAAATAATCTTTATACTCTACCTCAATCTGGTGCTTCATACGTTTCATACTGTAAGTTAAATGTTCTCTGAGGGATTGCTCCAGACCTTCAATGTCCTTTTGTTCCAGCAATTCAAAAAGCTCCGTATGTTCTCTGATGATTCTTGTAAAATCGGTTTCTGTTACAAAATCCAGCATCCGGAATCTTGTATAATGCAGCTGCTGTGCCTGTATCATATCCCAAAGCTTGCGTTTTCCCGTAGCCCGGTACCAGATGGCGTGCATCTGTGCATCCATACGGTAAAACTGCTCCGGTTCAAACCCTTTTTCCAGTATCAGCGCCTGCTGCCTGCGGATCATATACCGGACCTCTTCTATCCACAGCGGAGTTGCCATATTGGCAAAATCGCGCATAACCATAGTTTCCACAGCGACACGCATGTAAATCATCTGTTTAATCGTATCCAGATTAAGAAGCGTCACCTGCGTACCGGAATAGGGGACAGATATGACAAATCCCTGCTCCTGCAGCTTTCTTACCGCCTCTCTCACAGGAGTCCGCGATACACCAAACCGCTCGCAAATCTCATTCTCGCTTATGATCTGTCCGGGCTTTAATTCCAGGTCCAGAATCTCCTGTTTTAAAGTTTCAAACACCAGGTCGCCACGGTTTTTATAGGTCTTGGTCTTTCCTTCCATTGAACCCTCTCCGTCCTTTAAATTTAAAACATTATAAAATATGCCATGACTCCCGCCTTTTAAGGGCGGGCATCATGGCCATGTTTATCCCAGCCGGGACTTCCCTGAAAGGGCATTTAATTACTGTGGCTGTTTACCGATGTAAGCTAAAATACCACCGTCAACGTAAAGAATATGTCCATTAACAAAGTTGGAAGCATCAGAAGAGAGGAAGACTGCAGGACCTGCAAGATCCTCAGCTTCACCCCAGCGTCCTGCCGGTGTCTTGGCAATAATGAACTGATCAAACGGATGTCTGGAACCGTCTGCCTGAGCCTCACGCAGAGGAGCCGTCTGTGGTGTGGCAATATAACCAGGTCCGATACCGTTGCACTGAATGTTGAATTCGCCGTACTCAGAAGCAATGTTCTTTGTCAGCATCTTTAATCCGCCCTTTGCAGCTGCATAAGCAGATACAGTCTCACGGCCAAGCTCAGACATCATGGAACAGATGTTGATAATCTTTCCGTGTCCTTTTTTAATCATAGACGGGATAACTGCTTTTGCTACGATAAACGGAGCATTTAAGTCTACGTCAATTACCTGTCTGAACTGTTCTGCTGTCATATCACACATAGGAATACGTTTGATAATGCCTGCGTTATTAAACAGGATATCAATTACTCCTACTTCCTTTTCTATCTGAGCAACCATGGCATTTACGCCTTCTTCGCTTGTAACATCACAAACATATCCGTGGGCAGTAATGCCCTCTTCCTTATAAGCTGCGATTCCTTTGTCTACTAATTCCTGCTTAATATCATTAAAAACAATGGTAGCGCCAGCTGCTGCAAGAGACCTTGCAATAGCAAAGCCGATACCATAAGATGCGCCTGTTACAAGTGCAACTTTACCTTCAAGAGAAAACTGGTTTGTTAAGTAATCCATATTCATGATTCTGATTCTCCTTTGCTTTTATTTTGGTCAGTTATTTCGTCATTAGAAAATGGGTTTGTATTCAAATATAAAAGTTTGTATACAAATTCAATGACTTGTATTTATGCTAACATAGTGCATTTATTTTTTCAATATACATATTAGACAAAGTACGTCATTTTTATTTAGTTATAATTTTCCAAATGCTGGATTTGAGGAAAAAGAAAAAGTTCCGGTCTTCAATAAATGAAAACCAGAACTTTTATCAGACTGAAATTATTTGCATCCGCAGCCATAATCGTAAGATCCCATTACATCCCCGCCGTAGGTTCTTCCGCAGCCGCTTGCGGTCCAGAATCCATCACGGAAGCCGGTCTCATAACCAGCTTTAAAGCCTTCTGCATATCCCTTACGATAGCACATATTCATGTTGCCGTTTCCAGTTGATGCATCACTGACATCACTGTTTTTCTCGCTGCACTTATTATCGTAATTACCTGCGTTGCTATATCCGCCCGGGCAATTGCAGCTGCAATTACAGCCGTTATTCCAATTATTACAACTCATTTTTCATATACTCCTAACTTAATCAGTTCGTAGTATATCTTATGCCCCTGTCTTTCATATGTGAGTTAATAAGGTGAATTTCTTACTCCAAAGCCATCATTTTTCTGTTCTTAAACTCCTGGGCTTTTCCTTCATTCCAGTCACTGACCGGCCGGTAGTATCCGGCAATTCTACTGTAAACATCCGTATTTTCACCGCATTTTGGACAGATTTCCTGACTTCCCGGCAGATAACCGCAGTTCTGGCAGACAGAGTATACAGGTGTGAATGTAATATAAGGAATCTCATACTGTTCTGTGATACTCTTTAATGCATCCCTCACTGTCTGATAATGTTCTTCTTCCTTTTCCATGTAAACAGAGAACACAGTTCCTGCCGTATACAGAGGCTGGACCTGATTCTGTATGGCCAGTGCCTGAGAAAGGTTACCTCCCCAGTCTGCCGCCAGCTTCGTGCTGTTGGTATAATAAGGAACATCTGAATTTTTACTTGCAGAATTAATCCCGGAAAGTTCCTCTCTGTCAATCAATGCCAGCCGGTATGCAGCCGATTCTGCAGGAGTGGCCTCAATGCTGAACAGGCTTTTATACTGTTTCTGATATCCAATCAGCTTTTCTTTTAAATACTTCATTACATTCACTGCAAATGCCTGAGTCTGTTCTGATTCCATTCCAGCACCCAGCCAGTCCGCATTTTTTCCGGCCTCATTCATACCGACAATACCAATGGAGGAAAAATGATTGTTGAAGTTTTCCAGATAACAGGCTGTATAGGGGTAAAGTCCATTTTTCAAAAGGCTTGTAATTACCTTTCGCTTAATATCAAGAGACTTGGCTGCAAGGTCAGCCATCCGGTCCAGCCGGCGGTAAAAGTCGGCTTCATCGGAAGCTGAATATGCAATTCTTGGCAGATTAAGAGTAACGACTCCTATGGAACCTGTATGTTCCCCATATCCGAAAAACCCGCCTGCCTTATTGCGCAGCTTTGTTAAATCAGGAGTGGTCTCCGGAGTAAAAGCACGTACGTCTCCGGGAGTCAGACTTCCATTTATATAGTTGGAAAAATAGGGAGTACCATAGTGGGAAGCCAGTGTAAATAACAAACGGTTTCTTTCTGAATCAGACCAGTCAAACTCCTTTGTTATCCCAAAAACGGGAATCGGATACTGAAATCCCATTCCTCCGGCATCTCCTTCCAGCATTGTCTCCAAGAATGCACGGTTTACCATATCCATCTCTGTCTGACAGTCCCCGTAGGTGAAATCCATAAATTTTCCGCCAACAATTGCCTTTTTTGATTTCATATCCTCCGGCACTGTTAAGTCAAGGGAAATATGGGAAAATGGGGCCTGGGTACCCCAGCGGCTTGGAGTATTCACTCCAAATACAAAGGCCTCCATACATTTTTTCACTTTGTCATAGTTCAGCTGCTCTGCTTTAACAAATGGCGCCAGATAAGTATCAAAGGATGAAAATGACTGGGATGCCGCCCATTCATTCTGCATGATACCAAGAAAGTTCACCATCTGATTGCACAGCGTTGCCAGATGTTTTGCCGGTGAAGCAGTAATTTTTCCGCTGATTCCCCCCAGACCGTCTAAAAGAAGCTGCTTTAACGACCAGCCGCAGCTGTAGCCTGTGAGCATGGAAAGATCATGGATGTGTATCTCTCCATGATTATGAGCATCTGCTATCTCCCTGTCATAGATTTCTGAAAGCCAGTAATTTGTGGTAACCGCTCCGGAATTATTCAGAATCAGACCGCCTACCGAATAGGTGACCGTGGAATTTTCCTTTACATGCCAGTCCTCTACTTTTACATACTGATCCACCACATCTTTATAGTCCAGTGTGGTACTGCCTAAGTTTCTGATCTTTTCCCTCTGTTTCCGATAGAGTATATAAGCCTTTGCCACTTCCGTATAACCCGTTTCTTCCAGAACCTTTTCCACACTGTCCTGAATGTCTTCCACAGGAATACTCTCTGTCTGAATCTTACTCTGAAAATCAGAAGCTACCCGTAAAGCCAGAAGCTCTACGATGCTGTCTGTATAATACTTACCAGTCGCCTCAAAGGCTTTTTTAACCGCTGCCTCGATCTTTAATAATTCAAATTCCGTAACTGTTCCGTCCCTTTTAACTACGTTCAACACGCCCATACACACCTCTTTTATTCATTTACCTGATAAATCATGATACGGTCTCTGCTTTTTAATTCCTGCTGAAAATATCCGCTTTCTCCATTGACCTCCAATATCACCTTCCCGGTAAGGTTCTTAAAATCAAGTCCGGAATATTCCAGCATGTCCATAAGATAATAAGGACGCTGATCCGGTTTAATAGGAAAAGTCATAGGTTTGTCATTTAAGAAAAATGTGATTTTTCCATCGCTTTTATGAAACGCTGCATCGGAAGAAGCAGATGCATCCGTATGCCCATCCAGTTTTAACCGTTGTTCTTTATCAATCTGTATGCCTGTAGATGTCATCTGTGCCGGAGGAGTCAGAATACCAGGAATATTCTGAGGAGCCAAAACCGGTTCCTGATACGGGACTTGTTCTTCCTCTGCTTCATCATACCAGTCTTCCTCTGGAAGTATTTCCTTTTCCCGGACTATTTCTATTACAATGCTGTCTCCGGTTTTTAAGGTAAGATCTTCTTTTGCCTCTATTCCATTTACCAAAATCGTCTTTCCCGCTCCTGGCTTCTCAATATCCGAAAGCATGGCAGAAGCGCTCTTTCCGTGACTGGCAGGCACAAATACGATCCAGTCCTCTGCGCTTACCTGATCAGAAAGCTGTGCTTCCTCTCCATTCAGTGTAAGGACAGACGGCTCCGCCTTCTCACCATAAAAAACAGTCCGTTTGCCGTTTACACTTACAACCAGATTCTGACCGGAACGCC
>JAEWPQ010000151.1 GCA_023460575.1 Bacillota bacterium | reverse complement strand
AAGCCTCCACCGGACCGATGATCTGCACCTGCTCCGGTTCTCCCAAAGCAGTCGCAAATGCCCCTGCTGCAGCCGCCGTTTCAACAAGCGTGGATTCGTTGCGTGATGAAAACTGAATGGTTAAAAGCCCGCTTGCAGGGGGATATTTCATCAGGCTGCGAAATGCCATCTCCTGCCTGTAAAAGGTCTCATAATCCTGGTTTGCCGCAGTAACGATGCTATAGTGTTCCGGACTGTAGGTCTGAATGATCACATCTCCGGGTTTCGAATCCCTGCCGGCCCTTCCGGCGGCCTGGGTCAGAAGCTGAAACGTCCGCTCTCCTGAACGGTAATCCGGCGTATTTAAAGACAAATCAGCTGCCAGCACCCCTACCAGAGTCACATCAGGGAAATCATGTCCTTTTACAATCATCTGTGTTCCGATGAGAATATCTCCTTCATGTTCAGAAAACGCAGAAAGTATGGCTTCGTGTCCGCCCTTTTCCCTGGTAGTATCCATATCCATACGAAGAATTCTTGCCTGTGGAAACATCTTCTTTGTCATCTGCTCGATCTTCTGGGTTCCCACGCCAAAGTTTGCAATATAAGGCGAACCGCAGGAGGGACATTTTGATGGCATTGGAATGTTATGTCCGCAGTAATGACAGACAAGGCGGCTGTTGTTGTGCAGCGTCAGTGTCACATCACAATGGGGGCAGCGGATGGCTTCCCCGCAGGAACGGCAGGATACAAAATTGGCATAGCCTCTCCGGTTTATAAACAGCATGACCTGTTCTTTTTTCCTTAGCTTTTCTTCCATCAGCGTCTGTAATTTTCTGCTGAATATAGACTTATTTCCATCTTTTAATTCCTGCCTTAAATCCACAATTGATACATTTGCCAGACTGCTGTCTTTTTTCGCTCTTTCTGTCAGACGAAACAACTGATATTCACCTCTCAGTGCCCTGGTATAGGCTTCTAAAGAAGGAGTTGCCGAGCCAAGCACCAAAGATGCATTCTCCATCTGTGCCCTTTTAGCGGCCGCCTCTCTGGCGTGATATCTGGGGACTGTCTCACTTTTATAGGCACTCTCATGTTCCTCATCAATAAGAATCAGTCCCAGTCTGGAAAAAGGTGTAAACAATGCGGATCTTGGTCCGATCATAATATCAATATCTCCATTTTTAGCACGTTCAAACTGATCGAAACGCTCTCCTGCAGACAAACGGGAATTAATGATGGAAACCCGGTTTCCGAATCTGCCGTAGAAGCGCATCACTGTCTGATAGGTCAGCGCTATTTCAGGAATCAAAACAATCACCTGTCTGTCATCTTCAATTACCTTACGGATTAAGTCCATATAAACTTCAGTTTTGCCGCTGCCTGTAATGCCGTGAATCAGATAAGTCTTTCGGATGCCTTTTAAATAATCCTGGCAGAAAGAGTCTACAATAATCTGCTGTTCTTTATTGAGCCGGAGTTTTTTTTCTTCCTGTCCGTCTAACTGAATGGGGTTGCGGTAAACTTCTTCTGACTCAAGGCAGATCTCACCCTTTTCAATCAGCGGCCTGACTGCCGATGCGGAAAGATTCATCTGGTTTACTGCTATCTCATATGGAATTACCGGGTTGTTAAGCAGTGCCGTAAAAAGCCGGACTCTCGCCTTATAATTCTTTTTTTCCGCTTCTTTTAATGCACAGTCTAACTGTTCCCGGTCTAGGAGACATCTTATAATCTTTTTTTCTTTTGGCTTTACTTTCTGCTTTACCGGCAGCACGGTTTTCAGTGCCTGATTCATGGTGGATCCATACTGTTCTTTCAGCCACCATGCAAGGGTAATCAGTCTTGATTCCGCCGATACCCCATCAGTCACAATTCCACCGATTTCTTTTATCTTATCCGGATCATAACCGGCCTGGGCCGTGATTCCCACCACATAACCCTTGCGCATAGTATTTCCCCGGCCAAAAGGGATCAGAACCCGTGTCCCGACGGAAATATCCTTAAGCAGATTTTCCGGAATCCGGTAATCGAAGGTTCTGTCCACTTTTTCATGAGAAATATCAATGATGATCCTGGCATAGTTTTTTGTCATTCATTTCCTCCAGAGGCACACTGTCAGTGAAACTGTTCTGCTACCTGCCCCAGCTTCATGCTGTTGGAGCCCTTAAACAGTACACAGTCACCTGCCTTTAATTCATCTTTTAAATAAGCAGTTAACGGTTCCTGTTCCATAAATTCCCTTACTGTGATATCAGGGGCATTCTCCCTCACCGCCCTGGCAATTTCTCCTGCCAGTTCTCCCAGCGTCACCACACAGTCAACAGGGTGTGCAGCAATATATGTGCCGATTTCATAATGAAATTCCAAAGTACGTTCTCCCAGCTCCTTCATGTCAGCCAGTACGGCAATCTTCCTTTTTGCCTTTGTAACGGAACCTAAAACTTCAAGTCCTGCTTTCATGGAGACAGGACTGGCATTATAGGTATCATCAATTACGGTGAAGCTCCCTGTATCATAGATCTGCTGGCGGTTTTTAAACCCGGTGAAGCTTGTAAGAGACTTTGCCGCTTCTTCCATAGGAATGCCGTTTTCCGCCGCAACTGCCAAAGATACCATGGCATTTAAAATATTATGGCTTCCCATAACGGACAGCCGGACAGGGACTTTCATTTCTTTATGCACTGCCGTGAACACAGGAAAACCATCTTCCAAATGAACATCAACAGCTCTGTAATCAGAATTTTCTCCAGTTCCGTAGAAAACCGTTGTGCAGCCTTCCTTTGCTTTTGTATCTTTTAACAGATCGTCATCCCCATTTAAAAAGAGAATTCCGTTTTCACAAAGGCCATCCTGGATAGTCAGCTTTTCTCTGTATATATTTTCCCTTGATCCCAGCTGTTCAATATGCGCCACTCCGATGTTGGTTATGACAGCCATATGTATTCTGGCAATTCTGGCAATCACGGTGAGTTCTCCCGGTTCACTCATTCCCAGTTCGATGACTCCGATCTCATCTTCCGGTGTTATTTCGCATAGAGTAATGGGAAGCCCTACCTGGCTGTTGCTGTTACCCGGAGTCTTATAAACCTGATAACGGGAAGAAAGCGCACATGCCACCATCTCTCTGGTTGTCGTCTTTCCCACGCTTCCTGTTATACCTATGAGGGGCAGGGATAAACGGTTTCTGTAAAAACTACCCACTGCCTGCAGGGCTTTTTTCGTATCATCCACTCGTATCCAGGGCTTTTCTGATTCCATTAAATCATGCTCGCTGGTTAAAACAGCTGCTGCTCCATGCTCAAATGCCTGATGGATAAAACGGTGGGCATCTACCTTTTCCCCAATAATGGGTACAAATAAATCATTCCCCTTCATGGTTCTGGAATCGATGCTTATGTGTTCCAGAACAGTATCCTCCCTTCCGCAAAGAAGTGTTCCGCCTGTAGCCGAAAGTATATCCTTCACTGTCATGTCTACCATGTATCCTCCGTTCCATGTCCGCTCCCAGCGCACATTCCTGCCATCTTTCGTGGAAATGCCGAAAGCCACATTTCCTTATCGGCCTCCGGCATTCTTTCTCTTATGGCAATTTTAGTTTATTATCTGTTTAAAAAAAGAACTCTCTACTACGTTTAGTATCTCTTCCCTGTCTGAGAAATGGTGACGCTCTCCGTTCACTTCCTGATAGTCCTCATGGCCTTTGCCGATTACTGCAATCATATCTCCGGGTTTGGCATTTAAAATACTATAGCGGATCGCTTCTCTTCTGTCAGGAATCTCAATAAAGGTTCCCTCTGTTTTTGAGATACTGCTTCTGATATCTGCAATGATGTCTTCTGTTTTCTCAAAGCGGGAATTGTCAGCGGTCAGAATCGTGAAATCTGCCAGGCGGCCTGCACTGTCTCCCATGGAATAGCGACGGTCTTTGGAGCGGTTTCCCCCGCAGCCAAATACGCAGACCAGACGCCTGGGATTGTAATCCCTCAGTGTTTTTAAAAGGCTTTCCATACTGACTGCATTATGGGCATAATCTACAATAACGGTACACCTTTCAGAAGAATAAACAATCTCCATTCTTCCGTTTACACTTAAATGCTCCAGTCCATGACAGATCTTTTCCTTAGGCAGATTAAGAAAGCTTAAAACACTGACTGCAGCAAGAGCATTGGCAACATTAAATCTGCCGGGTATGTTAACCCGTACAGCCAGCTCATAGGCACCTTTTACGTCAAATTCCAGACCCACAAAATCAGACTGGGCCACATAGCGGATATTCTCCGCCTTAAAACTGGTCCCTGCTTTATCAAGGGAAAATGAATACAGGCGGCAGGAAGCATCTTTGACAGCCTCATCAAAGTGTTCGTCATCCCCATTCATAATCCCCACTTCAGAGCACTGGAATATCTTTGACTTGAAAGACAAATATTCTTCAAAATTCTCGTGTTCATCCGGTCCGATATGATCAGGAGAAATATTGGTAAATAATCCATAGTCGAACACCAGGCCATCCACCCTGTGCATCTTAAATGCCTGGGAGGAAACTTCCATTACCATATACTCACAGCCTTCTTCCGCCATTTGGTAAAAAGCTTCATGAAGCTGATAAGATTCCGGCGTTGTATTAGCAGTCGGAGTCACTTTTTCTCCGATTACAATCCCTGTGGTTCCAATCATACCCACTTTTTTCCCGCATGCCTCTAAAATTGCCTTAATCATATGGGTCGTTGTTGTCTTCCCCTTTGTACCGGTTACTCCAATGGTCACCATACGTTTTGCAGGATAATGAAATCTGGCGGCAGACAAAACAGCCAGCGCTTTTCTGGCATTATGTACGAAAATGGCAGTTACTCCTTCCGGCAGGCTCACCCTGCGTTCCAGAACAAGAACAGTCACTCCTTTTTCCACCACTTCCGGTATAAAATTATGGGAATCAACTCTGGTGCCTACGGTACAGACAAAGACTGTACCGCTTCTGGCCTTTCTGGAGTCATAGACCACATCTTCCACTTCTACATCCAGATTCCCCTGCAGTAATTCATACTCCAGATCCTTTAGCCACTGACTAAATTTCATAAAAACCTCCAAATCAGAATAATCCTGTGATTACTCCGTCATTATTCACATCAATATTATCGGCTGCCGGCTTCTTCGGCAGACCAGGCATCGTCATAATCGCACCTGTTAAAACAACCACAAATCCGGCACCGGCGCTCACATAAGCATCCCGCACATTAATCTCAAATCCCTGGGGACGGCCCAGTTTTGTCTGGTCATCGGATAAGGAGTACTGTGTCTTGGCCATGCACACAGGCAGACTGCCAAATCCCATTTCCTCAAATTTTCTGATGGATTTTAAAGCGGAGGGCGCATAAGTAACCCCGTCTGCTCCGTAAATTTCTCTGGCAACTGTGCTGATCTTATCCTCAAGACTCATGTCATCGGGATAAATGGGTGCAAAATTACTCGTTTTGTTTTTCAGTGTCTCAAGAACCTTTTCAGCCAGTTTTACTCCGCCTTCTCCGCCCTTTTCCCACACCTGGGATAAGGCGAATTCACAGCCTTTTTTCTCGCAGAAGTTCTTTATAAACTGGTACTCATTATCTGTATCTGTCACAAAAGAATTCAGCGTTACAACAACAGGAACGCCGTACTTCTGCATATTTTCGATGTGCTTTTCAAGGTTTACGATTCCCTTTTTCAGTGCCTCTAAATTCTCTTCCTTCAGCTGGTCCTTTGGTACACCGCCGTTATATTTTAACGCTCTGACGGTTGCCACCAGAACAATGGCATCGGGTTTTAAGGAAGCCTTCCTGCATTTGATATCCAGGAATTTCTCGGCGCCTAAATCCGCACCGAAACCAGCCTCTGTCACAACGATATCAGCTAATTTCAGGGCTGTTTTTGTGGCGCGCACACTGTTACAGCCGTGAGCGATATTTGCAAACGGGCCTCCGTGGACGATGGCACCGGTGTGTTCCAGAGTCTGAATCAGATTTGGCTTCAGCGCATCCTTAAGCAGGGCCGCCATGGCACCTACCGCATTCAACTGGGCTGCAGTCACAGGCTCTCCGGAATAATTATATGCAACAATAATCCGTCCCAGCCGTTCTTTTAAATCATTCATGTCATCTGCAAGGCAGAGAATGGCCATAATTTCAGAAGCCACAGTAATTACAAAGTGATCCTCTCTTACAAATCCTTCCGCTTTTGAGCCAAGTCCCACCACTATATTTCTTAAAGCCCGGTCATTCATGTCCAGGCATCTCTTCCACAGAATCTGCCTTGTATCAATTCCCAGAGCATTCCCCTGGTGGATGTGATTGTCAAGCAGGGCTGAAAGTAAATTATTTGCTGAGGTAATGGCATGAAAATCTCCGGTAAAATGAAGATTTAAATCTTCCATGGGAACGACCTGGGCATAACCGCCGCCTGCTGCTCCGCCCTTAATCCCAAAACACGGACCTAAGGAAGGCTCTCTTAAGGCGATGATTGCCTTTTTCCCAATCTTTCCGAATGCCTGTCCTAATCCCACAGTGGTCGTGGTTTTCCCTTCTCCGGCCGGTGTGGGATTAATTGCCGTAACAAGAACCAGTTTTCCATCCGGACGGTCTTTTACCTGCTCCCACAATTCGTCAGAGAGTTTCGCTTTGTATTTTCCGTAGAGCTCTAAATCGTCTTCTGCAATCCCATAGGATGCTGCCACTTCCTTAATCGGTATCATCTTCGCTTCCTGTGCGATCTCAATATCTGTTTTCATAAGTATCATCCTCCTTATATGTAAGCAATGGTTTTAAACCTTCTGCCATGCTAAAACATCTCTTCAAACTCCTCCATGCTCATAAGCACCTTACGGGGCTTGGTACCTTCCTCTTCTCCCACTACACCGGCCTCGGCAAGCTGATCCATGATTCTTGCAGCCCTGTTAAAACCGATTTTATACATTCTCTGCAGCATGCCGATGGATGCTTTGTCTTTTTCAATGATAAATCTGCCTGCCTGGACAAAATATTCATCCCGGTCACTCCCGCCGCCTTTTGAATCTGCAGCTGCCGGAGCAGAGGCAATCATATTTTCCACCTCCGGACTGTAATCCGCTGTCAGCCCCTGTTCTGTTAAAAAGTCCACTACCTTGGAAACTTCTGTATCAGAAACAAATGCTCCCTGCACACGCATGGGTTTTGGGTAACCGGCAGGGTAAAACAGCATATCACCCTTTCCAAGAAGCTTCTCCGCACCATTCATGTCAATGATGGTTCTGGAATCCACACCGGAAGAAACTGCAAATGCAACTCTTGACGGCACATTTGCTTTGATCAGACCGGTAATGACGTTGACTGACGGACGCTGGGTGGCGATTACAAGATGGATTCCCGCAGCCCTGGCAAGCTGGGCAAGACGGCAGATAGAGTCTTCCACTTCACCTGGCGCTACCATCATCAGATCAGCAAGCTCGTCGATTATGATTACAATCTGCGGCATCTTCTGAGGTTTGTTTTCATCATCAATATCCTTTAAACTCTCTACCTTGGCATTATAACCTTTAATCTCCCTGACATTGTACTGGGCAAACTTATTATAGCGGTCAGTCATCTCCGCCACTGCCCAGTTCAAGGCTCCCGACGCCTTCTTGGGATCCGTCACAACCGGAAGCAGCAAATGCGGAATTCCGTTATAAACACTTAATTCCACCACTTTCGGATCCACCATGATCAGCTTTACATCCTCAGGATCTGCTTTAAAAATAATGCTCATAATCAGAGTGTTGATGCAGACCGACTTACCGGAGCCGGTAGCGCCGGCGATAAGCAGATGGGGCATCTTTGCAATATCTGTTACAACTACCTGTCCGCCGATATCCTTTCCCACTGCAAAGGCAATGCTGGAGGAATGCTTCTGAAAGCTGTCCGCCTCCAGAATATCCCGCAAAAACACCATGTTGTTTTCTTTGTTTGGTACTTCAATACCAACTGCGGATTTTCCCGGAATCGGAGCCTCAATTCGAATATCTGCCGCTGCAAGACTCAGCTTAATATCATCCGCCAGACTTACAATCTTGCTTACCTTAACTCCCTGCTCCGGGTGGAGTTCATATCTGGTCACGGAAGGACCGCAGCTGATATTGGTCACAGTCACTCCCACACCAAAATTCTGCAGCGTTTTCTGCAGTTTAATGGCTGTATCTTTGTATTCCCGGTCAGAAAAAACCGCTGCTTTGCCTTTTTTAAGTAGCGAAAGAGGAGGAAACCTGTATTCCTTCTTTATAATCTCCTTTTTCTCAATGATCTGCTGACTCACACTGAAATCGTCGTCTTTTTGCGACTCTTCCCGTTTCTTCTCCAGTTTTTTCTGGAGCGCTTCCGTATCTGTTTCAATGATCTTGCCGGAAGCTGTTACTACCTGCTTCGGCTCCTCCGGAATAGAGAATGTCTCTTTGGGAATTATCTCATCAGCTTCCGGCTCTTCGGGATAAAAATCATCTTCCACAACTTCCATTTCCTTTAAGGTTCTGACTTCCTTCTTCATATAGAAAGAAGCCTCATCGGAACCTCTATGATATGGAGCTGCTATATCATCCGGCACAAATGGCACAGAGTCTTCGTCATCCGCCTCCGGTTCCGGAGATATGCTTCCTCTGAACACATCAGCCGGGTTAGCTTCTTCCGTCTGAACCGCTGTCACTGCTGTCAGTTCACTGATCTGTGAATCAATCTCATCAGCAATATCAACGATACCGGTATCAGTCTCCTCCTCATAGAGATCTCTCTCAAAATCGGGTTTATCCGGATCTTCCTCTTCCTTGACTGCTGAAATCCTGGTGGCATCTAAATTAACCCCCCGCAGTTTCTGTTCTTCTCTCAGCTGCTTTCTAAGCTCCTGCCTTTGGGCATGAATCTCCATATGCATGTCCATGTTTTCTTTCGCATGGTGGTATGCCTTTCCACTTCCTGTCTTTACAATATTAACAAAGGATTTCTCTGTAATGCACACCAGTGATATAATGATTAAAACCAGCGTCACCAGATAAGCTCCCACAACTCCGATTATGGAAACAAGCCCTTCCGCCAGCAGACCGCCGACTAAGCCGCCTCCTTTTCCACTGACAGAAGCCTCCAGATAAATATTCAAAAGTCCTGTTTTTTCACCTGTATTCACACCAGAAAGCAGCTGTAAAAATCCGCACAAAGAAACCAGCGCCAGAACACAGGAGACCAGTTTAAAAACTGCTCTTGGGTTTCCCTGGTTTGAAATATAAAATGCGGTTCCTGCAAACATCAGAACCGGTGCAATATATCCAATGCCGCCGAATATGCCAAGCTGCACGCTGCGGAAAAAATCACCTACCATTCCACATAGATGAAAATTGCTTAAAAACAGAATGGCCGCAGCAGCAAATGACATAATAATTACGACTTCTGAGTGGATAAACTCCGGTTCCGGCAGAACCACATTCTTCCTGGTGCTGGTGCTTCTCGCTCTCCCGCTTTTTGGTTTTGTCCCTTTTTTTGCTGTTATCTTCTTCTTTGTTGTCTCAGGCACAATACTTCCCCCTTCTGTCCATTGGTATCAGTATACAAAAAAAACGGGAGAATTGCAACGGCTAAGAGGAAGCAGTTTCTATCAGTTCATATAATTTTTTTAACGCATCCTTAATTCCGCCCACCTCATCAATGAGACCTTCCTTAACGGTTTCCTCTCCTACCAGCACCGTACCCAGGTCCCTGGTAAGCATTTCCGTATTAAGCATCAGCCGCTTTAACTGGTCATAGGCAATCTTTGCATGTGAGGAAACAAAACTTAAAATCCGGTCCTGAATCATTTCAAAATATTCATAAGTCTGGGCGGCTCCGATCACCATGCCGGTCATTCTGACCGGATGAATCATCATGGTACCGGTCGGAACAATAAAGGAGTAATTGGTGCAGACCGCCAGAGGCACCCCGATGGAATGACTGCCTCCAAGGACCAGTGATACCGTTGGAATGCTTAAGGAGGCGATCATTTCCGCAATGGCTAATCCTGCATCAACATCTCCTCCGGAAGTATTTAAAAGGACTAACAGCCCCTCCACGGAATCATCATCCTCTATCTCTGCCAGCTTTGGAAGAATATGGTCATATTTGGTAGCTTTGCTGTTGCTTGAGAGATTTTCATGTCCTTCCACCTCTCCGATAATGGTCAGCAGATGGATTTTCCGTTTTCCGGCATTGTCATCAAGCGTTATCTGGCCATATTCTTCCAGCTTCTGATCTTCTTTCTGCTCAATATCCTTCTCTGTTTTTTTCTCATCCAGATTTTCTCTTCTGGTTCCTTGCGTATTATTTGTTTCTTCTTCCTGGCTGTTATTTCTATATTCAGACTCTTTCACTTAAGGAAACCTCCTGTTTGCTGTTTATAATGAATCACTTTCTTATGATGTGATAAAAACAGTAAAAGTATGCCTTAATTTGTAAACCAAAAATTTAACCGTCCATTTGTATTTTTTGTTCACAGTAACAATATTTTAATTGTGATTGCAACAAGGTATTGACTTTGATGCTTTTACATGATAAACTACGAAACAATAAAAAGCTACATACCATTGCCAATGAGGGCAGCGCCGGAGAAATCCTATCGCGCTGCTTTTCTGTAAAAAAGTCCCTGTAGCTTAATCTGAAAAAAGGAGAAATTATCGCATGAACAACTTTTTCATTGCACAAACGTTTGGCAAATCCTCTAACTTCACGGATATTCCGAACAATTTATTCAAAGAATACAACGTAAAAAAGGGGCTCCGCAATGAAGACGGTACCGGAGTCAGAGTCGGACTTACCCGCGTATCCGATGTAGTTGGCTATGAAATCGAAGATGGCAAAAAGGTAAATGTTCCAGGAAAGCTTTACTACCGCGGTATTGAAATCTGCGATCTTGTAAACGGAAAAGATCATTCCCTTTTTGGCTTTGAGGAAACATCATTTTTACTCCTTTTTGGATATCTGCCCTCAAAAAAGGAATTGCGTGAATTCACTTCCCTGCTGTGTGAGCATTATTACCTTCCTGATGAATTTCTTGAAAAAAATATGCTTCGCACTCCTTCCCGCAACTTAATGAACAGTCTCCAGAAAAGCATCCTTGCTCTTTACGATTATGATGAAGATGCAGATAACACAGACCCCTACCAGACTCTGTTAAAGGGAATTAATATATTAGCAAAGCTTCCGTCTCTTGCTGTATATGCCTATCAGTGCAAGATTCATCATTACGACCGGGAAAGCCTGATTATCCATTATCCGAAGCCGGAATATTCCATGGCTGAGAACATCCTTTATATGTTAAGAAAAGACGGCTCCTTTACACAGCAGGAAGCAGATCTTTTAGATATCATGCTTATGATTCATGCGGATCACGGCGGCGGCAACAACTCCACATTTACAAACGTTGTCATCTCCTCCACCGGAACCGATATCTATTCCTCCAGTTCTGCATCCATTGGTTCCTTAAAAGGGCCCAAACACGGCGGTGCCAATATCCGCTGCAGCGAGATGATCACTGCGATTGAAAAGGAAATTGGAATAAAGGCAACCGAAGCCCAGATGAAAACTGTCATCCACAAAATACTGGCAAAGGATTTTTATGACAATTCCGGTCTGGTATACGGACTTGGCCACGCAGTATACACAGTGTCCGACCCCCGTGCAGATCTTTTAAAAGTCTGCTGTGAAAAGCTGGCAAAAGAAAAAAACAGAGAAGATGAATATGAATTCCTGACAAAATTTGAAAAGGTTGCCAAATCTTGTCTCGCAGGAAACGGCAAGTCTCTGTCTAACAATGTAGACTTCTACAGCGGCTTCGCTTATAATATGTTACAGATACCCGAAGACATGTACACCCCATTATTTGTGTGCTCACGTATGGCCGGCTGGCTTGCACATAACATTGAGAATAAAATGTACGACGGCAGAATCATGCGTCCGGCTACAAAATACGTGGGGGAAACCATTCCCTATAGAAAGAGAGAGGAACGATAACTTATGGTAAAGTTGTATGACGGAGGCGCATATCTTGTAAACGGTACCCAGCTGATTACTGAAGCGGAAATGGCTGAAGGAAACGCCCTGAGAAGTACTCCCATTACAAAAGAAGAGGCAAGAAAGGGTACCATTGCATACTCCATTTTAGAAAAACATAATACATCAGGAAACATGGATCACTTAAAACTGCGTTTTGACTCCATGGCATCCCATGACATAACATTTGTAGGAATTATTCAGACAGCACGTGCATCAGGGCTGACCGAATTTCCTATCCCATACGTAATGACCAACTGTCACAATTCCCTTTGTGCCGTTGGCGGAACTATTAATGAAGATGACCATGTGTTCGGTCTTTCTGCCGCAAAAAAATACGGTGGAATCTTTGTCCCTCCACACATTGCAGTCATCCATCAGTACATGAGAGAAATGATGGCAGGCTGCGGACGCATGATTCTTGGGTCTGACAGCCATACCCGCTATGGTGCCCTGGGTACCATGGCAATTGGGGAAGGCGGCGGAGAACTGGTAAAGCAGCTTCTTAAGGACACCTATGACGTCGCCTATCCGGGAGTCGTTGCGATCTATTTAACCGGCGCTCCCGCTCCTTTCGTGGGCCCTCATGACGTGGCACTGGCCATTATCGGAGCTGTTTTTAAAAATGGTTATGTGAAAAATAAAATCATGGAATTTGTAGGACCCGGAGTCTCATCCATGGACACCGATTACAGAAACGGTGTGGATGTCATGACAACAGAAACAACCTGTCTTTCCTCTGTCTGGAGAACGGATGAGGATACCAGGGAGTATTTAAAACTTCATGGCAGAGAGTCTGACTACGAGGAATTGAACCCAGGTGAAACAGCTTATTATGATGGTGTTGTTTATGTGGATTTAAGCACTATTAAACCAATGATTGCGCTCCCCTTCCATCCAAGCAACACCTATGAGATTGATGAACTCAATGATAATCTGGCTGACATTTTAAGAACTGTGGAAAAAGAAGCGGCTCACATTCTTGGAACTGCCAAAGCCAGCCTTTCTCTGACCGATAAGATTACAGATGGAAAACTGATGGTTCAGCAGGGTGTAATCGCAGGCTGTGCAGGCGGCAATTACTCCAACGTAATGATGGCTGCGCACATGTTGTCCGGTAAAGACTGCGGAAATGACATCTTTAATCTTTCCGTTTATCCGTCTTCCCAGCCGGTCTATATGGACCTGGTTAAAAAAGGCGCCATATCCCAGCTGATGGCTGCTGGTGCCACGGTGCGGACCGCATTCTGCGGTCCCTGCTTCGGCGCAGGCGATACGCCTTCCAACAACGCATTGAGCATTCGCCATACCACAAGAAACTTCCCCAGCCGGGAAGGATCCAAACCTGGTAATGGCCAGATATCCTGTGTGGCATTAATGGATGCCCGCTCCATTGCAGCAACTGCTGCAAACAGCGGATCTCTTACCTCTGCCGAGTACTTTGTGGATGATTATACCGTTCCTGCCTATGAATTTGACTCCTCCTCCTATGACAGACGTGTTTTTCAGGGCTACAAAAAAGCCCAGGAAGACGAATCCTTAATTTTAGGACCAAATATTAAAGACTGGCCTTCCATGAGTGCCCTAACTGACAATATTTTATTGCGGGTATGTTCTAAGATCATGGATCCGGTTACAACCACCGATGAGCTGATCCCTTCCGGCGAAACCTCCTCCTATCGTTCCAATCCTCTGGGACTTGCGGAATTTACCTTATCCCGCCGGGACCCTGAATACGTGGGCCGTTCCAAGGAAGTAAATGAGTTGGAAAAGGTCAGAAAATCAGGCTCCTGCCCACTGAAAGCAGATCCGCAGCTGGAATCCGCATTTCATGCTCTTAAGGAATATCTAAAACAGCCGGAATTAAAAGCCAGTGAAACAGAAATCGGCAGTATGATCTACGCGGTGAAACCGGGAGACGGTTCTGCAAGAGAACAGGCTGCAAGCTGCCAGAGAGTTCTGGGCGGTCTTGCCAACATCGCAAATGAGTATGCTACCAAGCGTTACCGTTCCAATGTAATGAACTGGGGAATGCTGCCATTTTTACTGGATGAAGATCCAACCTTTGATATAGGTGACTTTATTTATGTGCCTGATGTCCGTACTGCTCTTGACGGTGCAATGGATCATATCCCCGCTTATGTGGTTAAGAATGAATCAGGAAATCCCATTCATGAAATTCGGCTCCATATTGCAGATATGACACCGGAGGAACGTGAAATCGTCAAAGCCGGTTGTCTGATTAATTACAATAGAAATAAAAGCAACTAATTATAATTTATAAAGCCGCTGCTTACAGGAAGCTTTTCACCTGTAGGCAGCGGCTGTTTATAAAAGAAAATAATCCTCCGTCATTGACACCATAGGTAAACTGTGTTATATTCAATCTACCAACCGGTAGTTTAATTGCATGGAAAGGAATACAACGCATGGGTCAGGGAGCGGATACAAAAGAACGAATTATGAAGGCAGCATTGGAGGAATTCTCTCTTCACGGCTTTGAAGGCGCCCGTATGGAAAAGATCGCATCGAAAGTCGGCATTAATAAAGCCTCTCTCTATTTTTATTTTAAAAGTAAGGAGCAGCTGTTTCGCGAACTTTTCGATATCATTGTAAAAAAACATTATAGTTACTTAACAAGCATTTTTCATAGGTATAAAGATCAGCCAGCCAGAGAGCTTCTGTCTTCTATTTATAAAGACTATCTGGAGTATCACTGGGGTAATACAGAGATGGATTTCTGGAATATGGTTTATTACTATCCTCCGGAACCGATGAAGGAAGAAATCATTCATTTCACGCAGGACAGTTTCGATATATTTACTGCCGAACTGACTTCTGTTATGAAGAAAGGGATTGAAAACAATGAACTTCAGCCATTAAATCCGGCAGATATGGCAGCCACCTTTTACTATCTGGTCACCTGCATTACCCTGTCTACGGGTCTAATGAGTATGGAACAGGGGCTTCGCCATATGGATTCATGTTTTGAAGTATTTTGGAATGGAATAAAGGGCGCATAACCCCTTTATTTTTTTAGTACTATCTACCAAACGGTTGGTAAATTATTTAGGAGGTAATTACAATGGAACACAGACTAATAGGAAGATCCAGCATTAAAGTAAGCCCCATGGGAATTGGCAGCTGGGCAATCGGCGGTCAATTTTATATGGACGAAAAAATTGACGGCTATGGCCAGACAGACGACGAGACTTCCATCAAAGCCATTCAGACAGCTTTGGATCTGGGTATCAATTTTATTGACACATCAGATGCCTACGGTATCGGTCACAGCGAAACTGTGATCGGAAAGGCGATTGAAGGAAAAAGAAATCAGGTTGTTCTTGCAACAAAATTTGGCTATATGGGAAATGAAGCTACACGGACGCTGAAAGGTTACAATTTAGATCCGGGATATATTGAAAGAGCCTGCGAGGCCTCCATGCGACGCTTAAAAACAGATAACATTGATTTATATCAGCTTCATGTCTGGGAGATAGGCTTATCAGAGATGGAAACAGTTCTGGACACTCTGGAACGAATGGTGGAGAAAGGGAAAATCAGAACCTACGGCTGGAGTACCGATTTAGTAAAGGGAGCAAAGCTTTTTTCAGAAAACAGAAACTGCAGCGCCATTCAGCATCAATTGAATATCCTCCAGAACGCCCCCGATATGATTCAGCTCTGCGAGGAAAGAAATCTTGCAAGCATTAACCGCAGTCCTCTTGCCATGGGATTTTTAAGCGGTAAATTCAACCAGGATTCCTTTATTTCCCCCGATGATGTAAGAGGTGCAGGCCATTCCTGGACAGAAGCAGTCTTTAAAAACGGAAGACCTGCACCGGAAGTTTTAAAGAAACTTCATGCAGTACGGGATATTCTTACCAGCAACGGAAGAACCCTGGCACAGGGCTCTCTCGCCTGGATCTGGGCAAAAAGCAGCGTGACCATTCCAATTCCAGGCTTTAAAACCCCCGTGCAGATAATGGAAAATGCCGGTGCCATGGAACTTGGAATGCTTACCCGGAAACAAATGGAAGAAATTGATCAGCTGTTAAACTAATCTCTTACTTTACAATATCCTCTGCCTGTGCATCGGTAAGCTGCACATGATAAAAAAGATCATAAAATGTTTTAACATCAGCCTTTACATCTTCATGATACTGCTCCGGATAAACCAGGCTGCCAAGCCAGAGAATACCGATCATCCGGTTGACTGAAGGAGGATTGCTCATGAAGCTGTAAGGAGCTGATGGAATCTGATATACATGTCCTTCTTTCACAGCATTTAATTCAGCCCAGACCGAGTCCGTTGTAATAGTCTCATAGAGAGCTTTTGAATCTGCCAGAATAATATCCGGCTGCCAGAGAAGAAGCTGTTCCATAGAAACCTCACTTCCGCCTCCGCTTGACTCCTGATCCACCTTTGCTGCATTCTCCGCTCCGATCTGTTCTATTACACGGGCATGTATGGATCCTTGTGCATTGGTATGCAATCCATTATCTCCGATTGCGAAATATACGGATTTCTTTTGATCCGCTCCCAATGAAGCCTTAGCAGCTTCCGATTTTTTCAAAGTGCTGTCACAGTATTCAGCCAGCTTTGCAGCCTGTTTGGTCTCACCCGTTATTTCTCCCAGCATTTTATATGCGGAGCTCATGGAATCTAAGTCAGCCTCTACAAACACCACCGGTATCCCAAGCTGTTTGGACAATGCGTCCATATCTTCCTTAACAGTCTTTTTAGCCTCGCCGATGTCGATGATAACATCTGGTTTTGCAGCAATCAGCGCTTCCATATTCAGGTTAGCATTCTTACCATAAAATTGTCCGAATTTCGGCAGTCCCCAGTATTTTTTATCTATATACTTCTTAGCGTCATCTGAAAAATCTGATGAAAGGCCTGCCAGCTTGTCAGGAGCCACTGTGTAAAGGACGATCTGGGCCAGCGGACCGGACGGAGCAATTTTTTTAATTTCTTCCGGAAGTGTTACTTCCCGTCCTGCGGAATCGGTAAATATCCTTGTTTTTTCCCCGTTGCTTTCCGACGAGCTTTTTTCTGTGCTTTCCGATGGTAGTACCGTGGTAGTTTCAGTCTGTGCAGCTGTTGTCTCTTTGGTCTCTTTGCTGTCTGCCTTTTGACAGCCATAAATCAGAAAAGCTGTGCAAAGTGCGGCTGCCAGAACCAATCCCCTTTTATATTTTCTCATAAATCCTCCATTCTGCCTTTCAGGCAATGTTTATTACACGGTGACACGAACCGGAGTACCGGCGCGGATCACCGCTTTTTTCTCTTCGTTCTTTACCAGCCCTTCCAGCTGTATTTTGTCCCGTATTAAAGTTCCCGCAAGCTCGCTGACACCAAATTCAAACAGCTTCGGAGCCAGGGGGATGCTTGGTCCTACTAAAATGATCTTCGCATTCCGTGCTAAGTTAAGAAGTCTTGGCAATGTTTTATTTACCAGTGTAAAGCCGGTAATAAACACATAATCCATTTCCTCCAGAAGAAATTCACATGCACTGTCGGGAAAATCATTTTCTCCAGGATTCCGCTCCAGAATAACACATGTACCCGCCTCCTTTAAAAACTCCTCTGCATAACAGAAATGTCCGATTGTAGCCACTTTTTTCCCCTTAAAATCTGTTTTATGAGCTAAAAATGTATCTTCACTGGACAGCATGGCAATCTGGCCGGCTTTATCAAGCCGTTTCAGAGACTCATATTGATTGTAATAAGCATTTATGGCTGCTGCACCAATACTTGCCTCTGTGAAATTCCAGGATTTTATCAAAGCTGCCGCTTCTTTCCAGGACATCTCCCTTACATCTTTTCCCTTCCTCTTTATCGTACCTAAGGGATTTGTGGCCGCTGCCCCCAGACAGCCTCCTGCAGTCACCAGTGTGCAGTAAGTTCCGGTGAGATAATCATTTACTTTAACGTCATCCGGAATCGGTTCGATCAAACAGTCGTACAGTTCCCACATATATGGTTCTCCTCTCCTGGCATACAGATCTTTCTTCCACTGCTTTCATCCTTATAAATATCAATCGGGACCTGATAAAGGTTTTCAAGAAGCTCTTTTGTCAATACTTCCGATGGTTCTCCCAGTGCCGCAACCGCCCCCTCCATCATCACCATGGCCTGATTGGCAAAATAAAATGCATGCTCCGGATTATGAGTAGACATCACAACCAGATAACCCTTTTCCGATAAATTCTTTAATTCCTTCATAACTCTGATCTGATTGCCGTAATCCAGGCTGGCACAGGGCTCATCTAACAGAAGAATCCTGGCTTCCTGGGCTATTGCCCTTGCTATAAGGACAAGCTGCTGTTCTCCGCCGCTTAACTGGCTGTAAATCCGCTCCCTTAACGAAGCAATTCCCATCATTTCCAGCGCCTCAACAGCCTTTTTCCTTTCCCTTATTCCCGGAGATCCAAACAAAGGCAAAGACGCTGCAGTTCCCATCATAACCATATCAATGACTGGAAACGCAAATACAGAATCATGATTCTGCGGAATATATGCAATTTTTTTTGCAAGCTCCCTTTCCGTATAATCTTCCTGTTTCATTTCATCAATGAGGATTGTCCCGTGAAAACCTCTTAATAAACCAAGAATACAGCGAAACAATGTACTCTTTCCTGCCCCGTTTTTTCCAAGAACACAGATTAACTGCCCTCCTTCAAATGTAAAGGAGGTTTTTTTTAAAACCGGATGCCTCTGATAGGAAAATTCCACATTTTTTATCATCAGTTCCATAATGTCTCTCCTTTAAAGCCTGTTTCCTTCCTTAAGGATCAGATACAGGAAAAATGGTGCTCCCACAAAAGCAGTTAAAATACCAATTGGAATCTCACTGGTTGCAATAAGTCTTGCAAAATTGTCTACAATCAGGAGAAAACTCCCTCCAAGAAGAAGCGAAGCCGGCAAAAGTCTCCTGTAATCATTGCCAACCAGCATTCTGGCCAAATGAGGTACAACCAGTCCCACCCAGCCGATTAAACCACTGACAGATACCGATGCGGATGTAATCAGAGTTGCTCCCAGCACAACTGCCAGCCTGAGCCTTCCAGTATGTATTCCCATGCTTCTTGCCTCTTCCTCTCCCAGGCTTAATACATTGATTCTCCATCTGAGAAGGTAAATGGGGATGATTCCAAGAATAATCCATGGAGCTGCAAATAAAACATCCTTTTGACGAATGGACGCCAGGCTTCCCATAAGCCAGTAGGTGATGACCGGAAGCGTATTGGTCGGATCCGCTACAAGCTTAATGAAGGAAACAGCCGCATTGGCAAGAGAACTGATCATAATACCGGAAAGTACCAGTCCCAGCACCTGATTATACGGAACACGGCTGCTCACAAGACAGACGATTCCTACGGCTGACAGACCGAAAACAAATGCACACAAAGATACACCGCCATATCCCAGTGAAAGAAATAATCCTAAAGCAGCTCCGAATCCGGCGCCTGATGATGCTCCCAGCACATCAGGAGAAACCATTGGGTTTTTAAAAATCCCCTGGTAAGCTGCCCCTGCGAAGGAAAGTCCCGCACCGATCAACGCTGCCATCAGCACTCTTGGAAGCCTGACTTGGAAAACAACAGTTTCAACCTGAGACGGCCAGGAAGCCTCAATTGGAAACACGCGTGACAGCAGAACTTTTAAAAGCGTTGCCGGATAAACAGGATAACGTCCCAGAAGAAAAGAACCAAAAAAACAAACCACAAAAAACCCACCTATAATAAAAAGATGATTGTTATAACGTTTTTCCCTATCTCCCACTTATTCAATCCCTTCTATTAAATATTCTATGATCTTCTCCCTGACCGCATCCTCATCCTTACGACAAAAGGTCAACAGCTGATTGTCCTTATTTTTTAAAACAGTTTCTTCCAGTTCATCGCGAAGATGGGAAGCAGAAGGATTGCATCCATGGCGGCTCATCATCATTGCAAAATTATTCGGGCTCTTGATCACTCCAATACAGGGCTTTGGACCTTTCATACAGTCATGAACCGCTTCCATAAATTCAGGAATTAAAAGTTCCACTCCGCCGATCTCATCCATAAGAATAAGCTTATTATCTCCCTGAACGGTAAGCAGTCTCCTGCCTTCATTCTGAAACACCTCCGGAAATGATACCATTCCTTCTTTCATACGTTTTAAAAATATATTGGTAAGCCCTTCCCGATAACAGATTACAGGCTCCCACTCCTCTTTCGCAGAGGCCAGCCGGAAACCAGCTGTATCCCCGTTTTCATCAATTAGCCGCTGGGAATAGAATCCGCCTGTAACAGCCCGGAATGATTTCAGGCAATGAAAAAGAAGTGTGGTCTTTCCCTCCCCTGAATCTCCCGTTAAAAAAAGACTTTTTCCCATTACCTGCGTCTTCCTTCCCGGCCTGCCCTGATGCTGATTAATTCGCCCGCCACGCTGATGGCTATTTCCGCCGGAGTTTCCGCATATATTTCCAGGCCGATGGGGCTGTGGCAGCTGTCAATTTTATCACGTGGAATTCCGTCCGCCATAAGCTTTTCTTTGATAGACGCCAGTTTTTTTCTGCTTCCTATTACTCCCACATAACAGGCGTTTCTGGTTAGAATCTGTCTCTGCACAACATAATCCGACTGATGCCCCCTGGTCATTATGCACACATAGTCACATTCCCTGATCTCCAGGTAATGAAAAATGTGTTCAAAGTCTCCGGTAATGGTTTTCTCAGCTGCAGGGAACAGAGTCTGGCTGGAGAATTCAGCACGGTCGTCAAAAACCACGCAGCGAAAGCCTGTATGAGTGAGAACCGGAACAATCTCCTGAGCAACATGTCCTCCTCCGAAAATATAAACACGGCCGGCACTGACAAGGGGTTCCGTGTAATATTTTCGGGTTCCAAAAGAAAGCTGAACCGATTTATTCTTAAGCAGTTCCGCCTTTAATGCTTCGTCCGGTTCCTCAATTCCCAAATAACCTGAGGATTCATTATAAAGTCCCATTCCCCACGCCGTTTCATCAGTGATATCCATGATAAGCCAGCTGTTTTCATCTCTTTCAAATGCTTTTTCTATCTCCCGGCAAAGATTCTGAAATTCCAGATTTTCATGATCCAGATATTGAAAATAAACCACCACATCTCCGCCGCAGATCATCCCCAAATCTGCCACCTGTTCCTTTCCCAGTACAAAACCATGGGTGTAGGAAAGCTTGTCTTCCATTGCTTTCAGTGCTCTTTCCACAGACTTAAACTCGACTGCTCCGCCTCCAATGGTCCCTGCCGTCGTCCCGTCTTTACGGACCAGCATATGGGATCCGGATCCTCTTGGTGTGGAGCCAGAGCTTGCAATAATCGTAACCAGAACAGCATCCTCGCCCCGTAAAAGTGTGGATAATACTTCATGAAACAGCTGTCTCATCATAAACCCTCCTCAAAGTATTTTTTTAACAGTTCTTCTGCCTTTCCTTTTAATTCCTTCTCAAACGCCATATACTTTTCCATTAAATCCACTGCCTTTGGCGTAAGCTGTGAAAATCCACCTTCCGAACCGCCCGACTGTGTGATAAGCAAAGGATACCCCAGCTGGTTTTCTGCATTCTTTAGAAGCTTAAATCCCTTGCTGTAAGACATATTCATCTGACGGCATGCTGTCTGCATGGACCCTGCATGCTCAATCAGCATTAGAAACTGCGCCATCTCTGGACCGAAAAACACTTCATCAAATTCCAGAGACAGACTGACAGACGGACGCATGACATGGTGCCCCAAAGCCTGATACATGGCAGTATCCTGATTTGATTCAACCGCTTCGATGATTCCTTTATCATCTACCGGGATCTCTTCGATCAGCCCATCTATCCCTTCCTGCCTTAAGGCCCCTCCTAATCCCCGTTCGCCCCTGTACGAGAGCAGAGACTGGATCAGATCTTTATGGATCATAACCGGATGGCCCCTTCTCCCCTCATACACCGGACAGGAGGCCTTCCCGCTGCATTCCATAATCTTTTTAATTGTTTCCGGAAGAAGCAATGGAAATTTGGGAGGAAGAATTAAAATTCTGTCGCACAGATCCTCTATGTAGCAAAGCCCCATTCCAATGCTGTCAAACATCTGGGAGTTCTCATACTCCTCATTTCTTAAGCAGATAACCCTTAATTTGGATATATGCTTTTCTACTTCCTTCGCATCCCTGCCGGTAATCACCACAACGGGATCAACCCCGCACTGTTTTAGTGTGGTTATAATCCTTCTGATAACTGTAGTATGACCAATTGGCAGCAACGGACTAAATGAATTGGCAGAACTATTATGCCCTGCTGCAGTAATGACAGCACCTGTCTTCAAATGATTTCCCCCTACCGTTATATTTTTAAAAACATTACGCTTATCCTCATTATAATTGATTGGAAAATATTTGTAAACCATAATAAACGCAAAAAATCCCGGAACGGTCAAAATCCGTTCCGGGAGCATATTAATCTCCGACCATATTTCTTATCTTTACAGGAGTCCGGTAGTTCCATGTGGAAATCTTTATTCCGCTTCTCCGGCTCGCTGCATGAACAATCTGTCCGTTACCGATGTACATGGCAACATGATTGATCTTTCCGCCGCTGCTGGCATAAAACAGCAGATCGCCAGGCTTCATCTCACCTGATTTAACCGCTTTTCCCATCCCAGACTGGGAGCCGGAATAATGAGGCAGGCCTACGCCAAACTTTCCATAGATAGCCATGGTAAATCCGGAGCAGTCCGCTCCTTTTGTCAGGCTGGTTCCTCCCCATACATAGGGGTTGCCTAAAAACTGGAGTGCGTAATTTACGATCTGGGTCCTTAACGAGGACTGGGCATTGGCTTTTTCTTCAAGAGGTGAGAACTTAATAGCTTCCGGCAGCGCATAACGTACATCAATGTAATCCGTAGAGACAAATGCACTGCTGTTTTCCTCCAGCTCAATCTCAACCCATCCATCAATCTGCTTTAAAACAGGATATTTCTCATTATTGGATATCTGCGTCCATATCTTGGCATCTGTGGAAGGTTCTGTTCTGGCATTCAGCATATCGGTATTCACCACAGCCATCAGCTCAGCCACCTGCATGGCCTCATCTTTCGCCGCCTGGCCAGTGAGAATAAAGTCTGACTTTACATAGCCAGTTACTTTTCCAGACTGGATCTTATACCAGCCGTCATCAGTCGTCTCCAGAATATTACCGGCTGCTTTACTTGGCATCTTGGCAATAATCTTTCCGTTCTCACTTGGCTCATCTCTGACATTTAAATAATTATCTACATCGGAAATACCAATGTTCTTATAATAATTAAAGACCATGGCCTTTAAATCCAGCTTCCTGGCTTCATTCATGGAATATTCAAGTTTAACATAATCCGCAGACATATATCCGGTGGGAATCTGCACCCAGCCGTCAGTCTGATCAACCACTTCATACCGTTCATCCGTCAATGCCTGACCAACCACATCAGAGTCAGTAGAGGGCTCTTTTCTTATATTTAAATTGTCAGTCTGGACAATTGCCCTGAGCTTTACCAGATCCTGTGCCTTCTTCTTCGCGTCATCTCCGGTTATAACAAACTCCGAAGTAATATAACCTTCAATTCCACCGGAGGAGATACGGTACCAGCCCTGTTTCGTATCCTCTAATATGTCACAGGCACTGTCTCCCTGCAGCTTTCCGATTACATCTGCATCTGTTCCGGGTTCCTTTCGGACATTTAAATATCCGCTTACCTGTACTATACCAAGGTTTTTATAGGAGTTAATAACTTCTTCCTTCGCTTTTGCTTCCTGTGCTTTCAGCTCTGCTTCATTCTCACCCTTTTTATCTGCATCGTCAGCAGCCTTTGCATCCGCTGCAATTGCTTCAGAACCTGTAGCAGCTGCCGGCCTGGCATTCTTTTGCCTGCTGGCAGTAATTCCCGCTGCGGCAACAACAGATACCAGAAGAATTGCAGAACCTGTGAGTATCAGTATCTTTTTATAATCATTCTTATTACGGTTTTTTTTTGCTTTATCCAAACGGATTATGTAATCTTTTTTCTCGTTGTTGTTTTCCATTCTGTATTTTCTCTCCATCCTCATATATTCGTCGGCTGACCGATTCAGATTATGAGCCTATCTGCTACAGTATATCACAATTTATTACATATTGCGACAATTGTATTTCAAAAAATTATTAAGATTATGTTACAAACTAATTAAAAAACAGGACCAAAGGCATCAGTTAACGCCCCCGTCCTGTTCATAAATTTATTTTGCCAGAATCATGCGGTCATTGGAAAATTCCTCTCCGCTTGCTTCTTCAAATTTTTTCAGCAGATCTTCTACTTCCAGTTTTTTCTTTGCCTCACCTGAAACATCATATATGATACGGCCTTCATGCATCATGATCAGCCGGTTGCCGATCTGAATGGCATCTTTCATATTGTGGGTAATCATAAGTGTGGTGAGATTCTGCTCAGCCACAATCTCCTGAGTAATATCAAGAACTTTTCTTGCTGTCTTAGGGTCCAGTGCTGCCGTATGCTCATCTAAAAGCAAAAGCTTTGGCTTTTGAAGCGTCGCCATCAATAGAGTGAGTGCCTGCCTCTGGCCTCCTGAAAGAAGTCCCACCTTATTGGTCATACGGTCCTGCAGACCAAGCCCCAGCTTCTGAATGGCATCATAATAAAATGCTTTTTCTTCGGATTTAATTCCCCATGACAAGCCTCTTGCTTTTCCTCTTCTGTAAGCAAGAGCCATATTCTCCTGTATCTCCATACCAGCGGCTGTTCCCATCATAGGATCCTGAAAAACCCTGCCGATATACTGGGCTCTTTTGTATTCCGGATATCTGGAAATATTAATTCCGTCTATTTCAATCTTTCCGGAATCAATGGGGTATACTCCGGCAACCATATTTAACATCGTGGATTTCCCGGCTCCGTTTCCCCCGATGACTGTAACAAAGTCTCCTTCATTCAGATGTAGGTTAATGCCATTCAGCGCTTTTTTCTCGTTGATTGTATTCTTATTAAAGGTTTTTCTTACATTCTTAATATCAAGCATGATCATTCTCCTCCTTCTGTATAAGATTTCTTCAGACGAAGTTTTCTTACCACAACAGGCACGCAA
>JAEWPQ010000150.1 GCA_023460575.1 Bacillota bacterium | reverse complement strand
GCCGGCGGAAGGAAGCAATAGTAGTAGTCCCCTCCTGTGCATACGAAGGAGGTTTTTTTATGTCATTTTTTCTAACCTATTCTCAGGAATCCGGAGAATATTTATTAAAACCAGCCGGATACGGACTGGTGGTTGTTACGCTTTTTGTGATTCTTCTGGGACTTCATCTGCTTACAGGCAAAACCCTGCCTACCAGACAGCTGAAAACCCGCCAGATGGTAACCTGTGCAGGCGCAATGGCACTAGCTATGGTGGCTTCTTTCATCAAATTTGCCTCACTCCCGTTCGGAGGTTCCATCACACTGTTCTCCATGCTGTTTATCTGTCTGATCGGCTATATCTACGGCGTTAAGGCCGGAATCATGACAGGAGTGGCATACGGAATTCTTCAGTTTATTATGGGGCCGTATATCTATGCTCCCGTTCAGGTCCTCCTGGACTATCCGGTTGCATTCGGATGCCTGGGACTTTCGGGATTGTTTCATAACAGAAAATACGGACTGATTCCCGGCTATGTTACAGGTGTTCTGGGAAGATATCTCTGCCATGTTATTTCCGGTTACATATTCTTTGCTTCCTATGCACCGGAAGGCATGAACCCCCTTTTGTATACCTTTGGATATAACGCCACCTATATTGTTCCTGAGATGATTGTAACTGTTATAATATTATATCTGCCTCCGGTCATTGAAGCCATCAGCCAGATGAAACGCCAGGCGGTAAATGGTTAACGTTTAAGCGGGGTTACGTAGGCCCCTGAAGTCAGATATATAGCGAAAAATACCGCCCTTTTGGACGGTATTTTTCGTTATTTCACTTATTTCTTTTTATGCTTTAATTATTTTTCAAAGAAGCTCATGAATATTTTTTGTCTCATGATCCTCATACTTTACTATGTTGCCTTCCCAGGTTCTGAATTTTACATAACCCGGACCTCTTGAAATAATATAATTGGGGAATATGGGAGTTTTTCCCTGACCTTTCGGAGCGTTGACAATAAACGTGGGAATCGCCATACCGGAGGTGTATCCTCTTAAATATTCCATAATTTCAATCCCATCCTCAATGGATGTATTAAAATGGGATGTCCCCTGAACGTGTTTTGCATGAAAAATATAATAAGGCCGTACCCGGCATTTTAACAATTCATGATTGAGCACACGCATCACAAATTTATCATTGTTAATACCATTTAACAGGACCGCCTGATTTCCCAGGACGATTCCGGAATCTGCAAGTCTTTCACAGGCCGCTTTTGATTCGTTTGTAATCTCCATGGGATGATTGAAATGAGTATTTAAATAAATGGGATGGTATTTCTTTAACATGGCACAAAGCTCATTCGTGATTCTCTGGGGCATGGTCACCGGAATTCTGGTTCCAAGCCTTATGTAATCCACATGTGGAATTTCCTTTAACTGGCTGATGATCCATTCCAGCTGTTCATCTGACAGAGTCAGTGCATCTCCCCCTGTTATGAGAACATCTCTGATTTCCTCATTCTCTTTGATGTAATTGATTGATTCTATAATTTTGTCACGGGAATTGTGCACATCCTGTTCACCGATATTGCGCCGCCTCTGGCAGTGCCTGCAGTACATGGCACATTCATTGGTCACATTGATAATAAGACGGTCCGGATACCGCCTGGTAATGCATCCGGCAGGATTGGTATATTCTTCTGCCATAGGATCTAAATCTGTGCAGGTATCTTCAAGTTCCTTATAATTGGGGATACTCATCAGACGTATGGGATCAAAGCTGTCGTCCGGTTCTGCAAGACTTAGATAATACGGGGAAACTGCCCACCGAAACTTTTCCCCCACTTCCCTGATCAGCTGCTTATCTTTTTCGCTGACAGGAAAAATCCGGCTTAAACTCTCCACATCTGTAATTCTGTTTTTCAGCTGCCATCTGTAATCATTCCAGTCCTTTTCCGTTGCCGAATAAATATGAAGAATTTTGTTTTTCCGTTCCTTCAGCACATTTTCTTTGCTGATTCCTGTGGGAATCGATTTCCTCGCCTCAAGAAAATCTTCAATCCTCCCCTTCAGTTCATCTGCACGCTGTAGTGATATTTGACGCTTTTTCTCTTTTTCCATATATTTATTCTCCTTTTGCTCCAAAAGAAACAACTTCATTATAGCAAACAAGTTGTTACAACGTCAATAAAATTTATTTGATATAAAAAAAGAAGCCAGCTAAACATGAGCCAACCTCTTACTTACTCTAACAGATTCTTGGAAGTCCTTCACCATACAAAAGATCAATGGTTCTCAGTCCCTTAAGCCTGGTTTTCATTCTGACTCCGCTTCCCTCAAGAATTGTTCCAATTATTCTGGCATTTCTTCCGTATTTACTTCTTTGCACTTCTTTTAGCGCCTTTTCGACCTGATTCCCCGGAACAACGGCTATCATCTTCCCTTCGTTGGCCATATAGAGAGGATCTAACCCAAGTATACCGCAGAAGCCTTTTACCTCCGTGCTGACAGGAAGAGCCTCTTCCCAGATCTCTACACTGCATGAGGACTGCTCTGCAGCTTCATTTAAAACAGTGGCCAGACCGCCCCTTGTTACATCCCGCATGCAGTGCACCCGGACTTTGCTGTCCAATAAGTTCCGGACTATGGAAGTAAGAGGTGCACAGTCACTGGAAATCTGATTTTCTATGCCCATGCGATGGGAAAGGATTGCCGCATGATGTTCTCCTAAGTTTCCCGATAAAACAATAGCATCACCTGGTTTACAGTTAGAAATGCTGATGCCTCCTTTTTTCACCTCTCCGATTCCGGAAGTATTGATAAAAATTCCTCCGTTTCCCTCCACCACCTTGGTATCGCCTGCAACGATCTTTACTCCGGTCTCTTTTGCTGTCAAAGCCATGGTGCGGGCAATTTCCTCTATGGTTTCCAGTTCTGTGCCTTCCTCAATGATAAAGCCAGCAGTGAGATATTTAGGAACAGCTCCCATCATGGACAGATCGTTGACTGTCCCGCACACAGCAAGCTTTCCTATATTTCCACCTTTAAAAAACAGCGGAGTAACAACAAAGGAATCTGTTGTAAAAGCGATCTTCCCCTCAGCAGACACCACCGCCGCATCTTCTAGCCTGTTTAATATTTTATTATGAAAATGCTTTAAAAAAACCTGATTGATCAGATCACCGGTCTGTTTTCCTCCGCTGCCGTAAGACATATCAATTTTCATGGCTTTTGCCCTGCACCTTTCGACTTTTATTATAAAACGGAATTCTTAAGAATTCTGATACCAGATCCCGCAGGCCCCTTCTGATGATACCATACAGGGTCCCACTGCATGAAGCGGCGTACAGACCGTCTTAAACAAAGGACATTCTCCCGGATTTTTCCGTCCGAGTATTACATCCGTACATTTACACCCTTTGGGCATTTCCCCATTCCCGCCCTGAACGCAGCTGCCGCCATCATAGATCTCATACTTCTTCTTCAGTCTTAAAGCAGAATTTTCTATCATACCGATTCCCCGCCAGTAATCATCTCCCGGTTCAAAATACTCCAAAAGCAGGGAACGGGCTTTCTCATTCCCCTTTTCCTTCACTGCACTGGCATACATGTTTTTTACTTCAAACCGCCCGGATCTTAGCTGGTTCATAATTTCATAAACAGCCGCCAGAATATGCTCTCCTTCAAAACCTGCAATTACAAAAGGCTTCCGGTATTTTTCTGCCAGTTTCCGGTAACTGCCGGCTCCTGTAATCACGCTGACGTGACCAGGACTTAAGAATGCATCAATGTTTTTTTCCCTCTCGCAGATATAGGAAAGAGCCGGAACGATTGTTTTTACAGAAGTTAAAAGTTTGAGATTCGTAATCTTTTTTTGCTGCATTTCCTCCAGCATCAGAGCATAGATGGGCGCTGTTGTCTCAAAGCCCACAGCAGCAAACAGATACTGGATATTTTTATGCTCCCCGGCCTCCTTTACAGCCATTAGCGGAGAGTACAGGATTTTCACTTTCCCTCCAGCTGCCTTCGCCTCTGTTAAGGACCTGCTGCTGCCTTTCACTTTCATCATATCACCGAAGGTCAGGACACAGTGATCATCTTTTAAGGAAAATTCCGTCAAACGGTCAATATAGGCGGCGGGGGTAACACAAACCGGACACCCGGGACCGGAGATCAGCTGGATTTTGGGAGAAATCATACTTTTGATTCCATTTTTAAAAATGCTGGAAGTATGGGTTCCGCACACCTCCATGATTTTTACCGGTTTCCCGTCATAAGCTTTCAGTTCATCAATCACTTCCTGGATCTTCATATCTGTCCTCCAAAAGTTCTGAAAACAGGCTGAGTATGTCCTGTGCCATTTCCCCGCTTATTACTTCTATGGCACAGCCTGCGTGGATCAGAACATAATCCCCGGTTTGGGCATCCACAAGCTTTATATTCACATCGGTGATATTATCCATTACATTCACTTTTGCATAATCTCCCCGTATTTCCATGACTTTTCCTGGTATTGCAACGCACATGAGCTGCTCTCCTTTCTGCGGGTTACATGTTACCTGCCTTTAAATACTCTCTTCCTAAATATATCTGTCCAAGACTCAGTCCGCCATCCCCGGGAGGAACAAGGCGGTTTATGTATACGCGAAAGTCTCTTTCCCGCAGAAGGGTAAGCGTACGCTCTGTAAGTAAGGTGTTCTGAAATACTCCTCCGCTTAATGCTACCTCACTGATATGATAACGCCTTCTCAGCCTTTCACAGATTTCTGCTGTTCCTTCCGCTGCTGCATGGTGAAAACTCAGTGCCAGCGCACCGGTTTTCTCTCTGTCTTTACATCTTACTGCAGCTTTAAAAAACGGGCTGGGATCCAGTTTCAGAATATTATCTTTTTCTGTTATAAGAAATGGGAGGTAAGGGGGATCTATATGTTCTCTGTATGCAAGCTCTGCTTCCCTTTCAAGCAGAATGGCGCATTCTCCCTCATATCTGTTTTCATAGGCAATATGGAGGACAGAGGCCGCTGCATCAAAGAGCCGGCCCATACTGGAGGTAAAAACCGTATTGATTCTTTGATCCAGTGCCGCCGTTATGATCTGTTTTCTTTCATCAGAAAAAAAGCTGTCAAGACCAGCATGATGGAGGTAACAGATTGCAGTCTTTTTTCCTTCCCTCATGGACTGATCACCTCCCAGAACAGGGAACGGGCTCAGATGAGCAGCCCGCACAAATTCCTTTCCTTCACAGATTAAGAATTCTCCTCCCCATATGCTCCCATCGGTTCCATAGCCGGTCCCGTCAAATGCAACGCCTATTACAGGGCCTTTTAACCCATGCTCCGCCATCACAGACGCAATATGAGCATGATGATGCTGCACCTTTATCAGAGGAAGCTGCATACTCTGGGCAAAACGGGCAGAGTGGTAATTGGGGTGAAAATCACAAACTGCCAGTCCAGGTGTGATGTTTAAAAGGCGGGTTAAGTCTTTGTAGGATTTTTTGTATTCCTCCATAACACCACATTCTTCCAAATCCCCAAAATACTGGGATACAACTGCCCTCTCTCCGCGGCAGAGAGCAAAAACCGCTTTCAAATCTCCGCCTGCAGCAAAAACCTGTGTTTCCCCGACGTTTTCTTTTTGCAGAAAAAACGGATAGGGAACATATCCTCTGCTCCTTCTGATAAGCTGCGGACTCCCTGCCACAATCTTTGCTACAGAATCATCCACGGATCTCACAATTCTTCTTTTATTATACAACACTCCATTAAGAAATGGATTCGAAAGGGAAAGCATACAATCATCCTCACGAATGATCGGCTGGCCGGACACATTGGCGCTTGTCATAATAAGGGGCCCCAGCTCTGCAGTCAGCAGATGCTGGAGGGGGGTATAGGGCAGAAATGCGCCGCAGTAAATACTTTTTTTATTGGTGGACGGAGCCATGAAATCTTCCTGCATTTGAAGCAGGACAATGGGTCTTGCTTTGGATTCTAACAGTGTCTGCTCTTCTTTTGAGACATTGCAGTACCTCTTTATTTCAGTAAGAGAATGAAACATCACGGCAAATGGCTTTTCTTCCCGTCCTTTGCATTTACGAAGCCGGACTACCGACTGCTCAAGAAAAGGCGAACATGCCAGATGATAACCTCCGATTCCCTTTACCGCCACAATTCCGCCGTCAGCCAGCACTTTTATGGCTTTTTTTAAAGCCTCCCGGTCCGTTAGCTCTTCTGCTACCGGCTTCCCGTTTTCCCGGTATAAAAGATAGGGACCGCAGTCATTGCAGGAAATTGTCTGTGCATGAAACCGTCTGCTTTGAGGAGAGGTGTATTCCTTTTTGCAGGCACTGCACATGGAAAAATCTTTCATGGCAGTGTTGTCTCTGTCATAAGGCATGTCTTCTATAATCGTATATCTGGGACCGCAGGACATACAGCTGATAAATGGATTGCCGAATCTTCTGTCAGAATCATTGGCAAGTTCTTTTAAGCATTCCAGGCAGACAGGTAAATCCGGGGGGATCATGGAGATTTCTTTATCCTCACCACTTGGTATGATGGCAAAATCATCAAGTATACGGGCTGGCAGCTCTTCCAGCTCCATATTTAGAATCTCGTACCTTTGCTCTTTATTCTCTTTTAAATCCGATAAGAACCGGTCCACTGCTATTTTTGCCGCCTGTGCTACAATTTCCACATCACCGCCAACATTTCGTACCCAGCCTTTGATTCCCATTTTCCTGGCTGCACGATAAACAAGGGGACGGAATCCTACCCCCTGTACAATACCGCAAACTCTGATTTTTACTGTTGTTTTTTTATTTTTTCTATTATTCATTCTGCTGCCTCCTGTCCGATTAGCGGGGAATTCAGATGGAAGATCATATGTTTTATTCATCTTTAATCAATATATTATTATTCTGTAAATATATGTTTAATGCTTTCTCCACCATCCCCTCCATTCCAAAGCATCTCAGATAGTTCATAATGCACTAGAAAAAATTATTAAAAAGTACTTTTGGACATCAAAAATAGCCAGTAGATTTTACGTCTACTGACTAAATCCAGCTTATAAAGCCATTAATTATTGGGGTAATAAATTTATTTAACACGAGCAATTTGTATTGTACCACCTACCCCATAATTCTTGCAGCGATTACGGTAGCCCATTGGCGTTTCACCGGTAATCTTTTTAAATATCTTAATAAAATATCCCGGTTCACTAAATCCAAGCTTTATGCTTACTTCACTAACTGTCATATCTGAACCTTTCAGGAAATCTTTCGCCCAAGATATTTTCAGTTTAGTTATAAATGTTGTGAATGGTTCACCAATTTCTTTTGCAAATAGTTTACTAAAATAGGGGGCACTTACATGGCAAAAACCAGCTGCTTCGGTTAATGTGATCATTTTTTCCTTCTCGGAATACATATAATTAATTGCCTTCATAATTATCTGATTAGAGAGGTTAGGATAATAAAAACTCTGATCTCCTATTAATAATTTTTTCTCTATATTAGCTGAATCATTGTTGCCTTTTTTTAGTATTTCAGTTGCAAAAAATGAACATAAATGAAAAAGCATTTTAGTCATATGGTCAAGTTGTTCCTTTGTATAAGAAGGAATTTTATCGTAACATTTCCTGTATTTATCTATTATTGCCTCTGTTTCATATGAATCGATTGTCAGAATCTGCTCAAGTTCTTCATCCGATTCATCTTTAACATGTACTTGACCTGCTATTACAGCTCCTAAGTATGAATCCTCAACTATTATTGGGAGGGCTATATCTACGATACCGAAGTGACATTGGTATATATACGGTCTTTTTTTCAAAACACCTTCAAGGCTTCCTCTCGCATCACACTTTTGACATAAATTACTAAGCTTCTCTTCACTTCTTACATGTGAACAGAATTCACTACATCCACTATGTGTAGTTATCGGAATACCCCGATAATCAACAGTATGTATTGCCATACCGGTTACTTCTGATAGTGCATTTTGAAGTTTTTCCCAAGAATCTAAATCTACTATATTACTAAATCTCTTGACATCATTCAATCAACACACCTCCGAATGTATTATCAATCAATGGCTACTAGTATAATAGGATCTCCATCTTTCCATATTACTCTTTCATAAAGAGAATCAATCATTTGAGTAAACGTGTTAAGTTCACTATCTTTTAAATTGTCTCCTATCTCAAACATTTCTTGGAAAATTCTCTTAGCATATCTCTCAGTATACTCATTGTAGATATTACGGCCAAACGGTGTAGCTTGGATAATAATGTCTTTTTTGTTTCCTTTTACATGATACTTTTGCAGTAATCCCTTATCAACAAGTTTCTTTGTTAGTTTAGTAAAAGAACTACTAGATATTCCTAAAGCTTTTGCAATCTCAGACATGTTAAAAACATGATCTTCATTTTCAATTAAGAATTCAACAACTTGAATCTGAACAAACGAATACTTAACTTCTTCACCCATAAGTTCTTTATTTAATGTTAAGGCGTAGTTATTTGAAAAACGTATTAGTGAATTTACCAGCTTTCGATATTTGCCTAACCATTCTAATTCCAATTAAAATTCCTTCTTTCGATTCAATATTGTTTACTGCGGAAACTATATTGATTCTACCACAAGGTTTCTTCGAAAACAATGCCAAATAATCACTAAATGCAAAATTATTTTTGTGCTATTTGCACAATATTTTAAGATTACTGGATATCTCAGTGAATATCTCGCCAACACCATAAGCTCCTGCGTCGGAAAAGCCAATACTCCTTTCACCAACAGTTTCTGATCTGCCATTTCAAAAACCGTTTGTAAATCAATAACTTTGACACAAAAAAGGGAGCTATTGCTCCAATAGATTATTCATCTATTTTTGCAACAGTCCCTTTTTTTATTGGATGTATATTATGGATTAACCAGGTTCCATAGCAGGATAGTATTTGCCACCTGTATCATAGTAAATAGCATTGAATTCAAGAATGCTGCAGTCCACACATTATGTGTCTTTTCGAATATTTTTCTAGTGAATATAGCTGCTATTAACAACGAAGGAATCAACCCTAAAAGTCCGATTGAAATCATACCGCTATTTGACCAATGAGCTTTTCCTGTAATGAAGAATGTTCCATATTGGTAAACAAACCATAACACCAGCCCGCCTATTGTGGACAATATTGCTACTAAATATCCACGTTTTAAAGCTCTTGTAGTTGCATTAATTGAAATTGATATAACGAGGTAGAACACGAAAAACATGGGTATGTATTTTAGCATTGTTATAAAATGTTCTGATTTAAATGTTTTTACGGCAAAAGTCCATATTCTAAAATCAACATTTAATACATTATTTATAATAAACAGTATTATATATCCTACAATAACGGTAATGGCAGCAGTTAAAAATGCAGCAAATATCGAAACCGGCTTTACTTTCAAACCATATTCAGCAAGTCCTACACCATTTGGTTTATTAATGAAGTAATACATCATTACAACTATAATTGCGAATAGTAGTCCAAGATTCAAGTTTAAGAAGGCATACCAATTAGAAGTTGTTGAGTTAAAGTAAGCACTTTGAGCAAAAGCTTTAAACTTAAACAAAATAAGTATATCGATTACAGAGATTGCAGTAGTTATAAATGCCCCCATTGCATAGCTGGCAAATCTTCCGCTGCTATCTTTTGAAGCATTTAACTTACTTATTATACCAATTAATAGCATGATTACAGCAAATACTATCATTATAGTTCTAAGAAGCTTAATACTATCTGCAACCTGGACAAACATCTCATCTATATTAGTTAATGTTACAAATAAAGACGCCGGTAATATTGTATATACCAAAACTACAAACCAATAAATTACTTTCTCGAATTTCTTTTTTGGTAACGGTACAACAGATACTTCTTCTGTAACAGCATTTTTAAAGAATCCTTTCTTCGTTACTAACGTGATAAATGGTACGAAGAATAAAAAGAATCCGATTAATGCTATAAAATTACCTGCTTCTTTTAAACACCACACCTGATTAGCTGATACCATATTTACAAGAGTCATATCAGGTGTATAAACTCCCTTAAAAGCAGTCTGGAAGAAGTCGATAATGTGCGATTCAACTGTAACAGAAAAATGGTTCTGTGCATGTGTCTCGTTCACTAAATACACAATATGTTTTCCAACCTGTGATTCTCTTACGGTATTTCCGTCAAGCACCAGGTCACCTGATGGAACATCATAAAATTCTCCTGATTTTCTTTCAGCATCATCATTTTTACCTAAAAACATAGCTCCACTTACACTATTATTGATAAAATCTTTATAGAACATTCCTTCTCCATTATTACCAAAGAAGAACTCATCATAATGCCCTGATACGATACCCATTGTTCTGTTGCCGTATGAGGCTAAAATTGTTTCAAGTGGAGCAACATTGTTTGTGAATGTAAAATCAGCACTTTCAGGAATTGCTGCATATATCATCCTATGTCCACTCTGTAATGATTGCATTTCATCAAAAAATACAGCCATAACTGTTGATAAACCACCCATTGAATGTCCGCTGCATCCAATATAACCATTACCATCTTTGTCCTTTAGCGTATAAGGTTGGTTGTAAGCATATGTAACCGCGTCAGACATTGAGAACACCCAGAATGTTCCAAGCTCTGTTCCGTTTGGAATATCTGCCGACCAACGTGATAATCCGTGGTCATATTGATCCACTACTAAAACAATGAATCCTCTTCGTGACATCTCAACTGCTGTTGCATCTTGCATTTCCTTTGAATTCAGATAGCCATGTGTGAGTACAATAACCGGTCTGGGATTATCCGGACCTGCACCTTTTGGCATATACAAGCTCGCTGCTAAAGTTCCTCTTTCTGTATCAAAACTTAGCTGTGAAACTTTTACAGAATTAAAATCCGAATTAATTACGCTTGCTAAAATACTTCCTAAAATTATCAGGACCAGCGCAATTGCTAGAGACTTCCATGCTTTTCGACTCTCCATTATAGTTTAACCTCCCAATATATTAATAGTCTCTCGGAATCTCTAAGCCTCGATTTATAAGGCTTTCAGATTCCTTTTTTATTAAAATCCCCCACTTTTTTCATCAAAACGCTTGACAAATTCATCGAAAAATGCGGCGCTTCGCGCCCTTGTTTATAAGA
>JAEWPQ010000149.1 GCA_023460575.1 Bacillota bacterium | reverse complement strand
ACAGGACTTTGACTCCTGCATTCGTTGGTTCAAATCCAACTAGCCCAGTATGGGATACTAGCTCAGGTGGTAGAGCACTTGACTTTTAATCAAGTTGTCCGGGGTTCGAATCCCCGGTGTCTCATTTAATATGTTCTTTTTGCTGTCAGCGGGTATGGCGGAATTGGCAGACGCGCCAGATTTAGGTTCTGGTGGGAGACCGTGCAGGTTCAAGTCCTGTTACCCGCATGAATCATGAAATGATGGAAACACCGGAATCCTTGTTGATGCGAGGTATTCCGGTGTTTTATTTTTCTGTATCTCCCATTTCATCTCCTCTCGCCGATAGCAGAAAATTATACATCGTTATATAATTTCCTGGGAGGTGATCGCTTGAAACGCCAATGGAAAGAACGTGAGAAAAAGCTGGCTGAAGAATTCGACCGGCTAGAAGCAGCAAGCAGAGATTTAAAAACCCCTGCTGCTCCGCCGGATGAATTTGAAAACATCTTAAGTGAGATGAAACGCAGGGGAATCAACCCCAGAGTCAGAAAAGAATTAGGCGACGGGAAGTAGGCGGGCCGGGTTACCGGTAACCCGCCAATAGGAACCAGGAAGGCGGCAGCATTTAAAAGACTAATATATCATTAAAGATATTATCAGCACTAAGCTTTCCGTATCCCCAGATATTATTGGGATAAACATAACCAGGATCGCGCTCTGCTGCTCTCATCATCAGACGGCTGATCTGGCTTCCTGTAAGCCCCGTATAATTTCCTTTGATATGCGCCCATTCTATTATCTTGACTGCTATCCCGGCCGCATATGCCGCTGCTGCCCCGGTTCCGGTGGCCGTTCCGTACTGAAATTCCGGTATGGCACAGGGAATGTTATATCCAGGTGCTGCAAGATCCGGTTTAACCTGCCCCAGTCTTGTATATCCCCTGCTGGATTCTGGCAGAATCGATCCATCATTTTGATTATATGCCGCAGCAGTCAGAAGATAGGTGGTATCCCCCTGCATGGTAATTGTTGTGTCGGGATTTGAATGAACAAAATAAGTCTCATTTGAAATCAGATTTCCGGAAGGAAGCCAGCAGTTAAATGAAAAAGGTGACATATCCTGGTTTTCCAGCCTTATGTACCAGACACCAGGAATCATATTCCGAAACCGGAGAAGAATCAGCTGATTTCCCGTCTCTGATTCAAAAAGAATATTATTCACCCATACGTTAGTTTTTATGGATTGAAAAGACAGCTTACGGCATTCTCCTATGGCAGGCCTTATAACCTCAGAAGTTTCAAAGGTCGGCGCTGTTAACTGCACGGAAAGCCTGGAAGGAATATTGGACCAGATCTCCATAAAATACTCACCGTCAATTCCTCCCGAATTCAATTGCAGACTGTCGGAATACGGTTCCTCTGTAATTTCCCCATAGTAATGCCTGCGGCTGTTTCCCTCATTACCAGCCGAGGTTGTGATACTTATTTTGGGCAGCTGCATCAGACTGTTTAAGTACACACTCAGAGCCCCTCGTCCATCATGCCCGCCCTGGTTAGATCCTAATGCCAGACAGATTACCAGCGGTCTGTTTAACCTGGTCGCAACATTGACTAAATACCGGACTGCCATTATAATATCAGACTCCTGATAACACAGTGCACCTGTTGGAACAAAAAACAGTCTTTTTAAATTTTCTTTGGCCTCCTTTAACTTTACCACCACTAAATCAGCCTGCGGTGCTACTCCTGTAAAACCCTCCTTGTCATTGGAACGCCCCGCAATAATGCTGGCTATAGCGGTCCCATGCCGATAGACATCATTTGTCGGAACAATGGTATAAGGATATTGAGATAATAGGGCAAAATTAATCAGCTCCTTTGTGTATTCTGAGCCATAGGTAAAGCCAGCAGGCGGCGTACCCTCTACTGTCTGATCCCAGATTGAAAGAATACGGGTAGTTCTGTCGTTATTCATGAAAGCAGGATGGCGGTAATCAATCCCTGTGTCAATAATTCCTGCTATGACGCCTCTCCCAAACAGGACCGCTGCAGGATTTATCTCCTCCGGTTCTTCACCTGGATCTTCCATGCTGATAACAGATTCCAGCGTGTACAACTGAGAAAAGCTATTATAAGAATTTAAACCCAGATCGCAAGGATCCATACGATCCTTGGGTATGTGCAGCAAAGAAAACAAATCGTTCATTGGGGTAATATTATCACGGGTATTATACGAAGTAACCAATGCATTACTAATGATCAGATCATAATATCGATTGTCCAGAATTTTTTCCATTCGTGCCTCCTGCAGTCCCGGGTGGAGCATATGGTATAATCTATGCAACTTCATTTCTAATATGAAATAAATTTTCAACTGCAGAATAACATTACTGTTCTCACTTATATAATCTCAAATACACATTGTTTTTATAAAGTTTTCACTAATTAATAAAAAAATTTACATATTTATCTTTACTTAAACGATTTCATGCGTTATACTTTATGTAACTCTTCTTAGGAGTACCGTATTTCCCCAATCCTGCGGTGCTCCATTTTTTATTCTTTATTTATTCATGTAAGTGTCCATCATTCCTGTGCATCCCATAAAAAAGAACCGCAATTATTACGAACTTTAAAAAACAACCTGGCAATATCTGCATTGTCTCTCTCCTATTCCCATGATACAATAAAAGCGGCAAAGAACTGAAACCGCAGACTGCGGAGAATGGAGTTTCTATGAAAAAACATTACGAAAGAATCATGATATACAGTGACCGGAAAACAGAAGAAATAATGAATCAGCAGGTCATGGATCAGAACTCGGAGTTCTACGGAGGTTTTCGTGACCATGACGGGCTGGTGGAACCAAAGCTTGCCATATTTTTAGTAACCACCATGACCGCATGCTTATTTAACCATAAGAGCAGGTTTTACGGCAGCGAAACGGTTTACGAAAGAATTACCATCGCCCTTTCCTACATCGCCAGAGGACAGCGGGAAAACGGTTTTTTTGATCTTATCAACTGTAATTTTTATTCCGGTGCAGATACCGCATTCTGTCTTGACGGCCTTCTTCCTGCATATATCTACTTAAACCGGCTGCTCGGGAAAGGCGAATGCCCTGCTTTAGAAAAAAACATGTGCTCCACTCTTCTCCCAGTTATGGAGTCCATACTGGTTAAAGGGGGTAAAGCGATGATAAACGGAGGATTCCACACTCCCAATCACCGCTGGGCCATTGCTTCCGTCTTAATGATGCTTTACCGCCTCACATCAGACGATTCCATGAAAAAGGGAGCCGAAAAATTCTTAATCGAAGGCTGTGACTGCAACGAGGATGGAGAATATGCAGAACGTTCTGCAGGAGGCTACAACCTGGTAAATAACAACGCCATGATGCTGCTGGCTGCTGCAACCGGTGACGATTCCTGGTATGAACCGGTAAAAAGAAACTTAACCATGATGCTCAATTATATCGAACCGGATGGAAGTATTTTTACTAATAACTCCACAAGACAGGACCGGGGAACCAAGATCTATCCAACCGGTTATTATCTGGAATATTTATATATGGGAATTAAATTCCACAACGAGACCTTTTTACAGGCTGCCTGCTTTATCATGGATCAGGCCGTTTCGAAGGGAATCGGACCTCTGGACTGGCTGATCCAGTTCATGCTTCATCCGGAACTGGAAGAATTTGAATATGAAGAAAGTAAAATTCTTACAAACTACTGCCGCCACTATACCGATTCCGGAATTGTACGGCTTCGGAGAGAAGCTTATTCCTGCTCCATATTAAAAAGCAGTCCCTCCTTTCTCTATTTTCTCCATGGGGATTTATGCGTCAGCATGAAAATCGGGGCCAGCTTCTGCGAGCACAGATATTTTGTTCCTGAAAATCTGGTACAGCTACCGGGAGATGAGGGGTTTGTTCTCAATCAGAAGATGTCTGGCTGGTATTATCTTCCCTTTAAGGAACCTCAGGATACGAATGACTGGTGGAAAATGGATCATACGAAAAGAGAAAAGTTAAGCGGACCCGATATGAATTTTGTAGTCACCGTTGCGGAGGCAGAGGGTGGCGTTGATATCACTATAGAAACTGCCGGAATTGACCGGGCTCCTCTGCGTGTGGAGCTTGCATTTGATGCAGGATGCCGCGTGGAATCCCCGTACTTTATTTCCGAGGGCAATGCAGGAGGTGGAATCGTAGCAAAAGAAGGAACAGTGACTGCCTCAAAGGGCAAATACGCCATAACAGCCGGTCCTGGCTTTGGCTCCCATAACTATGTAGCAGGCAAGTTCGGAAGCCAGGGACGCTCGCAAGACTGCTATACGGTCTATTTTACAGACTTCACCTGCTTTAAGCATACCATTTCACTTCGGGCGGTTCCCGCAGCCTATTAACCTAAAAAAGGTAGTGCCGTACTTACTGTTTCGTGCGGCACTACCTCTTTTTATTGATTGAAATGAGCTTTAATGATATCAATCTGCCTGTTAACCCGATCAGGAATGGATTTCTTCAGTTCCTCCCAGGTCATCAGCTTTTCATCTTCTAATATGAATGGTTCAAATTCCATGGAGGGACAAAAACCAAATACTTCCTTAATATATGTTTCCGTCATTTTCTGCAGGTCTTCATCCGTATGAATCTGATCCTCAAACATATCCTGAATAAGAACGCCGTCCGTTCCAGCCTTTTCCTGACAGCTTTCCCGCCAGTCAGGAATAATGCGGATTACCCGGGGATCAGGCACAAGCGCATGCTTGCCAGGCTGTGCATAGACCACCGGATGAGTACCGTCTTTCAGGATCAGCTCCCCATTATCCAGATCCACCATATTTAAAAACTTGCCGTGAAAGCTGGCTTCTACTTTTTTTACAGTTCCGTCATGTTCTACGTAAACCCAGACATGCTCCAGCTCATATAAATGCTGAATATCAAAATCATACCAGACAGCATACTCAATGGCAAATTCCACTTCTTCCCTGTTAATCACAATTTCACGTTTGGGAAAGGAACTGCTTCTTTTTGTTTCCCGAAAAATAGTACAGCCCATGGCGGTAATGGAAAATGGCTCTTTTTTATCCTGCATAATAACCGGTTTATAAGCTGCCAGTATCTCAAAGTCTTTGTTCATGTATTTATCCTCCATAGCAAAAGAGCGGATTGCCGTAAATGGATCCGCCCTTCATTTCATATTATTTAGATGCTTCTAACAGGAACAGCATAGCCATTGCCTGTCCGTATGGCATTGGGCGAAGTTCAATATCTTTATAGAACTGTACACTTTCTCTTCCCATAGGAGTACCATAGGATACCTGATGCACCACACCTTCTGTGTCGATACACTGAAGAACGGGCAAAAGTGCTTTTCTGGCACTGGCTTCAAAAGAGGAATCCACAAGTCCCAGATGAACTGCTTTCAATATTCCATATCCGAAACCGCAGGTTGCACTGGCCTCAACATAAGAGGTATTGTCATCGATTACCGTATGCCACATGCCGTTTTCATTCTGATAGGAAACCAACGCATCAATCTGATTTTTCAATGCTTCCGTTAAATAGTGTCTGACTGCACCGCTGCATGGAATGATGCCGAATAATTCCGGAATGGCCATTGTAATCCAGCTGTTGCCCCTTCCCCAGAAAGCGCCTGCGAAATTATGGCAGCCATGGAATGTCCAGCCATGATACCAAAGACCAGTCTTTCTGTCAGCTAAGTATTTTACATGAATTAAAAACTGGTACTCAGCTTCATCAATCCATTCCTGCTTCTTAAGAATCACACCCATACGTGCCAGGAATAAAACAGACATAAACAGGGTGTCATCCCACAGTTCCTGTTCGTTGAGCGTATCAGAAGTCAAATGCTGAAATCCGCCTTCTTCTGTTTTTGGAAGCTCATCCACAAGCCACTGCGCCCAGTCCCGGCAGATTTCCATATAGGTTTCATTTCCTTCTTTTTCAACCAGGTAGGTTAACGCCAGAAGCGGGGCTGTTGTATTAATATTCCGGGCAGGCAAACCAATGGTAAGCTGTCTTTCATAATACTTATTCAGTTTGTTTATAATTTCTTCCTCGCCGGTTTCTTCATAGATCTTCCATAACCCGAATAAACCGACTCCCTGTGTCCACTCCCAGTAGCGGTACCGTTCCGGATTGTCTCCAGCCAGATTATTGGTCTGCATGTTTTTTAAAAAGATATCATCTTCATCATACAGAATTTTTTCAAAGCTGGATACAAGCAGGTTTATTTTCTTTTTTAAATTTTCCATTCTTTTGCCACTTCCTTTCTGCTGCCAACCAACGAAACAGTTGGAGGCACATTGCAATCTCTACAATATTTTTCTTTTTTATTGGCCAATGTATTGCACATTTTGTCATCATTCTGCTATAATGAATATCCGATACATGACTATTTCATAGAAAGTATAAAGGTGGTTCCTATGACAAATCCTGATGATACACTGCTTTATAAGAAAAAACATA
>JAEWPQ010000148.1 GCA_023460575.1 Bacillota bacterium | reverse complement strand
CGACGCAACTTTCAGTCCAAGGTTATTTAACAGCTTTTCCTTCATTCTTACGCCTTCCCTTCAAAATCCTGAATCTGCTTCCTTCCTCTCCCGCCTGCTTTACGCCGGCCAGAATGGTCCTCAGCATATCCGCATCTGCAATCCGTTTTAATCCTCCCTCCAGCGCAGCCGTCACCCGTCCGGTTTCCTCAGAAACCACGATGGTTATGCTGTCACTGACTTCACTCACTCCCACTGCCGCCCTGTGCCTGGTTCCAAGATCTTTACTGATGGTCATATTGTCAGACAGGGGCAGATAACAGGTCGCTGCTGCCACCCGGTTTCCCCGGATCACCACAGCTCCGTCATGAAGAGGAGTGTTATGCTCGAAAATGTTAATGAGAAGCTGGCTGCTGACAATTCCGCCCACTTCAATTCCTGTCCGCTCAATCTCTTTTAAGGAATCGCTGCGTTCGATTACAATCAGAGCTCCTGTCTTTACTTTTGCCATCTCAAAGGTTGCTTTTACCAGTTCATTAATGGTCTTGTCCGTAAAGCTGGAATTATCCCTTCCATCGTCAAAAGTAAGAATTCCGGTAAAAGGATTCTTGCTTCCCAGCTGCTCTAATGCCTTCCTCAGTTCCGGCTGGAAGATCACAATCACCATGGTCACTGCCGGAGCAGCGATCTTATTGAGTATCCAGAAAATATTATCCAAGCGGAAAACGTAAGCAAAGACATAGAAAACAAAGATTACAATAATACCTTTTAACAGTGTCCAGGCTCTCGTATTCATAATCCAGGTCAGAAGCTCATACAGCAAAACAGCTATGATAATAATCTCAACCAGATTAGTCTTTGATATCCTGGGAAGGAACGATACCCAGGAATACATCTTATCTAAAAAATTTGCCATGTGATCCACCTCCCTTTTTGTTCTTCTTACCTTTGCGGTCTCTGGAGTTTTCTGGCATTAATTTTTTGAACTTTTACATCAGGGGTGCTGACCGTCAGCTTTGGAACCGCCTTGACGTAGTAATAATAGTCATCATCTTCAAACTGTACGTATTCTGTTCGTGTATAATCCACTGTAAAAACGAAAAACGTATAAATTACTGCAAGAATTACGGAAACAAGAACTCCTCCAAAGAGTTCCAGAACAGATACCGATACATCCGCTGTTATGTCTCCGATGAAAATAACACTAAGCTGGGCAATTGTGCCTGCAATAATCGCCACTACCCAGGAATAATCCATGGACAGTGCTTTTACTATCACCACAATTAACAGAGCCAGAGTAAAAGCAAGCACCATAATTAACATCAGTTTGTTCGCCAGCAGACTCTTCATCAGCTGCATAAACTTCTGCATCTCATCCGCTGATACATCATTGGTTAAAACTCCGGCATTCTGTTTTACATAAAGTAATGTAAAATAAATAAAAACACCGCACCCTACCGGTATCACGGAAACAATCCCTCCGGAAAGTCCTACAATCAAAGGAATTGCATAGGGAATCTTTAAAAGGAAAAAAACCGGTGTTAAAACCAGAAGATAACTGTCCCCCGGCTGGAAGCCATAATACAGCAGGCCAACCACCAGAATAAATACAGCCATAACCAGGGTAACCTCCATTGAGATCCCCGATAAATGGACAAGCATAAAACTGGCTGCCAAAAAGGAAATGGCTCCATAAGGCAGAAAAGAGCAGACCAAAGCCAGAACCAGAGGAATAAACGGTTCTGTCAGCTTCGTCATAAATCCAATATTCTTGTTCATCAAGGAAAAAGCCAGAAAACTGAAAATAAACTTTATAACAGGAGTGATATAGATTCCATACCTTGCATAAAACTCTTTTAGTCGTTCTCTTAATACAAGAAGGCCCATCATGATGTACGCCCTCCTTTTATTCTTTTTATTGATCTGGTGTTTCCATCATATCGCTTGTCCAGTCTCTTTAATTTAGCCAGATAAACCTTCATTCCCCGGCTTGCATGTTCGTAACGCTTCATATATATATAGATGCTGATGGCCAGGTAAAACGCCAGTCCGGCAGCGTATATGATACCAATCCTTATTCCCGTTCCCGTCAGACTCTTTAAATCCATGGTATTCAGCCACCGCTCCATGTAATAGAGTCCCCATAAAAGAAGGCAGGATAAAAAACTAAAGGTGTAGCTGAAAAAGGAGCGGAATAACTTGCTGCTGACATAGTCACTTTTGAAGTACCGGTTAATCGGAAATATTCTCTTGCCTTCCTTTTTCTCAAACATGGCGAGATTCGTCATGATCTTTATTTTTTCTTCACTCAGCATATGGTCTCCTCACTATACCATAAGATATCACCCTATTATAGCATAGAACATGATACTTTGTCAGCCTATTAAGGAATTTTTTATTTTTGAGAAAAAAAGCACAGCAATGCTGCTGCGCTTTTTACTCATATCTTAAGGCTTCAATGGGATCTTTCCCTGCCGCTTTTGAAGCCGGATAAATTCCAAAAAACAGTCCCACCAGTGCAGAAAATCCAACTGCCACTATAATCACCAGCGGCTTGATTACGACAGTCATTCCAAGAAGTGTTCCTCCAAGTAAAACCAGTCCTGCTCCCGACATGACACCAATAATTCCTCCCATTGCAGAAAGAATGGCCGATTCAGTCAGAAACTGGACCATAACATCCCAGGTTTTTGCTCCGAGAGCCTTACGTATCCCTATTTCCCGGGTACGTTCTGTAACGGAAACCAGCATGATATTCATGATTCCGATTCCGCCAACTAAAAGTGAAATCGCTGCAATTCCGCCTACTGCCGCAGACAAACCGCCCATAGCCTGGTCAGCACTTCCCATTTCGTTTGATACGGAATAAAAGGTAACATCTTCTTTCCTTCTGCTTTTTGCATTTGCTATATACCTGGAAAAACGGTCAGCAAAAGCATTCATATCGGTTCCTTCCTTCGCGTAAAGCCTGATATTGTAATTCGAGTCATTGGGCCAGACCAGCAAAGTTTCAGGCATATAACCTTCTTTGTTCCCGTCAGATCCGCCTGCCATCGCCTCAAATGGATTCTCTTCCTTGCGATACACTCCCACCACGTCGTAATCTTCTGTATCTCCGTATATAGTCGTCCGGAAAGTCTTTCCTACCGCATCTTCCGTACCGAAAAGTTCTTTCGCGCCTTTTGCCTCCAGAACAACATGATTTTTTCTGCCCTTTACATCCCCTTCATTTAAATTCCTGCCGTATATGATATTAATCTTATGAACGTCGGGATAATTAGCGCGAATACCCTCAAACGCAAATTTCACCTTATTTCTGCCGAAAACAGCTTCTGCATTCTGGCTTGAATCGGCATCGATATAACTGATCTCATCTCCATAAACTTCTTTGATCCGGTCTATTTCATCCACACTGAAATAATCGCTTTCTCTCATCTCACTGCCGTCAGAGGGCCAGACATATACAGAAGCCAGGGTTGTTCCCGCATCCTTGTAGATATCAGAAATCATAAACCTCATGGTATCACCTATGGATACAATGGCAATGACTGATCCGATACCAATGATAATTCCCAGCATGGTAAGAAGAGACCTCATTTTGTTCGCTTTAATGGCATGAACTGCCATAGTCATATTTTCAAACAGCATGCTTCCTCCTATTCATACCTCAAAGCTTCTATGGGATCTGCCTTTGCCGCTTTCGAGGCCGGGTAAATACCGAAAAATATTCCAACCAGTGCCGAAAACCCAACGGCCATAACGACCACGGAGGGTCTTACGATTACGGCTGTTTTTAAAACCGCGCCTCCAATCGTCACAATCGTCACTCCGAGGATGATTCCAATGATACCTCCGCATGCAGACATCAGTGCCGATTCCGTTAAAAACTGAATCATAATATCCCCGGTTCTGGCGCCAAGGGCTTTGCGGATTCCGATTTCCCTGGTACGCTCTGTTACAGACACCATCATGATGTTCATGATTCCGATTCCGCCTACCAGAAGAGAGATGGCAGCGATTCCTCCTACCGCTGCAGACATGGCAGAAAGCTGGGAGTCCACGCTCCCCATCTGATCTGCTACAGACCTGACCATTATATCTGATTCTTTTCGTCCTTTTATCTTTGCAATATATCTGGTTAACTCCGGAAGGAATTCATTCATATTCACTCCGTTGCGGACATAAAAGTTCAGCACCTGAAACCTATTGCCTTTCCTGTTTACAACGGTGTCAGGTATAAATCCGGCCTGCTTCTGTCCGTTGCCTAAAAGCATGGCAGCCATGGGGGATAAGTCTTTATGATATACGCCCACCACAGTATATTCCTGAGTGTCCTTATTGACAGTCATTCGGAATGTGCGTCCTACGCAGTCAGCCGTACCAAACAGCGCCACTGCTCCCTTATCCTCCAGCACCACGTGGTTTGCCGCCTTTTTAACATCTGCTTCATTTATAAATCTGCCGTAAATTATATTCTGCGGCTGAACGTTCATATAATTATAATCGACTCCCTGAAAGTCGAACTTTACCTTCTTTAAGCGGTTCACAGCCTCTGTATCAGCACTGGAATTGCTGTCAATGTACTCGATTTTATCATGAAAGACCTCTTTTACCCGTTCCATTTCATCTCTGTCAAAATAATCGGAATAGCGGAAATCTGTCACTTCCCATGATACCAGAATAAGCGCCCGGTTTATCCCCACGTCTTTATAAGCATCTGTAAAAACATTTCTCATGCTGTCTCCTACCGATACAATGGCAATTACTGCGCCGATACCGATAATGATGCCCAGCATAGTAAGAAATGAACGCATTTTATTGGATTTTATGGCATGCATTGCCATACTCATATTTTCTCTCAGCATAATGCTTCCCCACTCTGATGCGACACCGGAATATTTGGAGTATCACTGACCAGACTGCCATCCCTAAAGCGGATAATCCGGTTGGTGAACGCCGCGATATCCTCTTCGTGAGTAACTAAAACCACAGTTGCGCCTTCGTTGTGAAGCTTGGAGAACAATTCCATAATTTCTACCGATGAGGCTGAGTCCAGGTTACCGGTGGGCTCATCTGCAAGAATGAGCGGCGGTTCATTGGCGAGAGCTCTCGCAATCGCAACTCTCTGCCTCTGGCCTCCGGAAAGCTCATTGGGCATATGTTCATATCTGGTTCCCAGACCTACCCGCTCCAAAAGTTCCAGCGCCCTTTTTTCTCTTGCTTTTTTTGAAATATGGGCATAAGTCATGGGAAGCTCCACATTTTTTAAGGCAGAGGTTCTGGATATTAAATTAAAGGACTGGAAAACAAATCCGATTTTACGGTTCCGGATGGCAGATAAATCATCAGACTGCATGTCAGCAGTATCGATACCATCCAGATAATAATGCCCCATGGTAGGACGGTCCAGACACCCAAGTATATTCATGAGCGTGGACTTTCCGGAGCCTGACTGACCCATGATGGCCACGAACTCTCCCCGCTTAATTGTTAAATTCACCCGCTTTAATCCCAAAACCTTAATGGAACCGGTATCATATATCTTTACCATATCAACCAGTTTAATCAGATCCTCACTGACATTCTGAGTAATATAGTCAGGTATCACTTCTTTCTTTTTCCACATACAGCATCCCCCCTACGGCTGAGATGGAAGCACATATACCGTCATTCCATCTGTGATCATGGAGGATGGAGCTTCAATGAGCTGAAGACCCTCTGTTAAAGCACCCTCTTCTTCCGGAATAATCTCCGATTCTATATCACTTTCCACACCTGTTTTTACAGGAATGTATTTCACTGTGTTATTAACGACTGAGGCTACTGCCATACTTCCATCTGGATTCTGGATTAATGCTGAGATGGGAACTACCCACACATCTTCGGCTTTCTGCAGTTCAATTCTGGCCTTCGCCGTAATTCCGGCAATCAGCTTTGAGTTCTGATCAATAATACGGATGGTTGTAGGGATGACACGTTCCGTAGAACCGCCGCCCTTTTCTTCTCCTGTTGGTGAAATAGCAGTAACTTCCCCTTTTACGGTCTCTCCATTTAAGATATCGGCATTGATATCAACCGGCTGACCAACTTTTACTTTGCCGATGGAATATTCGCTGACATTGATCTTCATCTCTAACACATCCAGATTATTGATGATAAACATGGGTTTGTCATCGTCCGTTTTATCTGCAAAACGGCCCACCTTACAGTTTACACGCACAACGGTTCCTGCAATGGGGCTGTTGACTTTTGTATTTTGCAGTGCTTCTTTTTTCTGCTCCAGCTCAAATGCCTCTTTTTCAATCTGCAGAGAATAGGATTCATTGGCTACCGGTTTTCCATCTTTCAGAGTATAGGTTGTGATTTCCCTGGCTTTATCATTCATGTTATTGGAAGCAGTTTCCAGCTCAACTCCTGTTGCACTTCCTCCCTGGTAAAGAAGAAGTGTTCTGTTGTAATTAGCTTTTGCTGCCTCAAAATCCTGCTTTGCCTTGGCATATCCATTTTCTGCTTCCAGCTGCTTATCCTTATATGTACTGACAGCAAGATCATAGGCATTCTGTGCGATATCCACCTCTTTTTTCGCATCTTTATCATCTAAAGTGGCTAACAGCTGCCCCTTTTCTACCTTATCACCTTCTTTAACCGGGAGTTCCAGAATCTCAGCATGTAAGTTGGAAACCACCTCCACGCTGTCGGTTCCCTGTACCGGACCGCTAACGGAAAGGATCTCAGTAACCTCGCCTTTCTTTAATGGTGTGGCCGTAACCGGCATCACCGCACTTTTTCCGCTTGCCGCACTGCGAAATGCAATAAAAAGGAACACTGCAGCAATCGCAGAGCCCACGATTATTTTTTTCTTTCTGCTCCATTTTTTCTTAAAAAGCTTTTTCTTTTTTTTGCCTCCATGCTCCTCAGACATCAGATTTTTAAGTTCTATTTCAAAATCATCATCTGCCATCGGTCCGGTCTCAGCCACCTGAATCTCTTTATCTGTTTTCTTCTTGAACAATTTCATGCCCATACCCTCCATATCAGTATCAGTCTCTATCTTATTATAGCTGTGTGTTATAATGAATTAAATATTAAAATTCTTATAATTTTCTAAATTTTTCCAGTCAATTTCAAAAAAACTGCTATAAGGGAGCATTTTCCCTTAAGCAGTCTTCCATTTAGCAACTTCTAAATACTTAAAATAATTACCATTTTTTTAAGATAAAGAAATGTTATAATCAAAAAAATCACTCCGGTTCCCTGATAAAGATAAGGGAAGGGGAAAAATCTTAATCCCCATAATAAAAGGAGAAGAATTGCATCTGCTCTTAAATAACTTCCAAAAGCATGGCCGATACGTTCTTCCTTGTGTGTCAGATCCTTCTCTCCGGCCAGGAGCCGGCATAAACCCGGACGGCAAAAACACTCAGAGAGAATAAAAAACAAAAGAGAAGAAAAAATCATGATACAAGCCCGCTTTCCTTTAAGAAATCTTCAGCTACCTTTTCAGGTGTCTGCTGGAGTTCGTCTACTTTATAGTTTAACTCCACCATAACCTTGTCTGTGAGAATATTCCCCAGTTCCTCTAACAACCCCGGTAATTCCGGACATTTTTTAAGAGTTTCTTCTCTTACCACAGGCATAGCGAAATAAGGCGGGAAAAAGTGTTTATCATCAGTCAGCGTCTTTAACTGAAACTTCTTTAAAAGACCATCTGTGGCAAATGCATCCACTATATCTACCTCACCATTAGCCAGCGCGGTATAACGGGGTGAGCCGTCTATGGTAAGTTTTTTTCCCATTTTAAATCCATAGGTTTTTTCTAACCCAGTCAGTCCGTCTTCTCTGTTGGAAAATTCAAACGTTGTGCCGGAAGCCATAGAACCTGCTATCCTGGATAAATCGCTGACAGTCTCGATTCCGTTTTTCTCTGCAGTCTCCTGACTGACTGCGAGTACGTAAGTATTGTTAAACTGCATCTGTTTTAAAACTGCCAGATCAAAACGCTCCCCATACTCCTTTTTAACGGTTTCATAAACCTTCTCCATATCACTGATGGGAGGATATTTTAACATATCCGTATATGCCGTTCCGCTGTATTCGATATAGAGATCAATATCTCCGCTCCCCAGCGCGCCTGAACATACCTGGGTTCCTCCCAGACTCAGCCTGCGGTTCACTTTAATATCGGTTCTTGCCTCTACTAAATCCGCCACCAGATTACCCAGTATTTCCTGTTCTGTAAAATCCTTAGAGCCGATGGATATGGTTCTGTCCGCCTGATTGCCTCTGCCAATTGAAGTAAATAAAAACACTGCCGCAAGCAGAAATGATGCTGCACCAAGTCCCGCCTTCTGAACGGTTCTCTTCTTTATTTTTACTGCTCTGTCACCCTTTTGCAAACTGATGGGTGTAACCAGTTTTTCAACCAGACCAATTACGAAGTCAACCGACAGAGCAAGCATACAGGCTGGAATGGCACCTGCCAGAATCTGGTTGTTATTCACTGTCCTGATTCCGGAAAATACCAGATATCCCAGTCCGCCCGCTCCAATAAATGCAGCCATGGTCATAAGGCCTACTGCCGTAACAGAAGCAATTCTCACTCCTGCCATAATTACCGGAAGTGCAAGGGGAATCTGAACCTTTGTCAGTACCTGAAAAGGTGTTAAACCAATTCCTCTGGCTGCTTCAATTGTCTGTGGATTTAAATTTTCGATACCTGTATAGGTGTTTTTTATGATGGGAAGCAGAGAATAAAGAACAACCGCAACAATTGCGGGAACTGTACCGATACCAAGCAGTGGAATCATAAATCCCAGCAATGCCATGCTTGGAATGGCCTGAATAATATTGGCTGCTGTCAGTACCGGTTTATTGGCTTTTGACGCATAAGCGATCAGGATCCCGAGAGGTACACCGATTAAAATTGCAAGTCCAACGGAAATTGCGGTCAGCTTCACATGTTCAATCAGCAAAGTTATGATCTGCGGGTAACTGTCTCCGATATAAGTCCAAAAATTCATTTACGCATCTCCTCCTTCATAATCAAAATATTGCTGACTTAACGTCGTTACCAGGCTGCTTTTGGTAATCAAACCTTTTAAACGTCTGCTTTCATCAACAACCGGAACGGCAGATACTTTATAATCTGTAACAATCTTTAATGCATCCAGAATGTTCTCATCTGGCAGCAGTACTTTAAAATCCTGGGTCATGTATTCTTCTGCCTGTTTTGACTTATCCTCCACGCTTCTTAACACGCTGGCTTTTACCATACCTTCTAAGCGCCGGCTTTCCCTGTCAATAATCAGAAGTGTATCCACTTTATTCTGACGCATCTTATCGACGCATTTTAATACGGAAAGATCTCTGGCTGCTGTAACCGGCTGTTCAATCATGATATCAGATACCCGTATAAATTCCGGCGATGACCAGATCCTGTTTTTACCCACAAAGCTGGATACAAATTCATCTGCAGGATTGTTTAAAATATTCTCCGGCGTATCATATTGCAGAATGTCCCCATCCTTCATAATACAGATCATATCGGCTATCTTTATGGCTTCGTCCATATCATGTGTGACAAAAATAATGGTCTTTTTTAACTTGCCCTGGAGCTGAACCAGTTCATCCTGCAAATCGGATCTGGTCATGGGATCCAATGCGGAAAACGGTTCATCCATCAGAATAATATCCGGGTCTGTGGCAAAGGCTCTGGCTACCCCCACACGCTGCTGCTGGCCTCCGCTGAGTTCAGTTGGATACCGGTCTAAAAATTCGCCGCAGTCCAGCCCCACCATCTGCATCAGTCTTTTTGTATTATCTTCCCGGTCCTTTAAAGGCATCTTCTCAAGCCTTGGGATCAGCTCTATGTTCTCTCGTATTGTCATATGGGGAAAGAGACCTGTCTGCTGGATTACATACCCGATTCTTCTTCGTAAAGTAACTTCATCCATGGCGGCAGCATCTCTGCCATCAATACAAATCATTCCGGAGGTAGGTTTTATCAGGCGGTTTATCATTTTTAAAAGCGTTGTCTTTCCGCATCCGCTCTCTCCAATAATCGCCACCAGGCTTCCCTTTTGTACGGTAAAGGTAATATCATTGAGAACCTTTTTTGCTTTATACTGTTTTGAAATATTCTCAAATTTTATCATCAATTACGCTCCTTTCTTTTTTAGTGACAACTTGTATTATATGCTAAAGTTGCTACTTTGTCAAATCACAAAGTAAGGCCGCAGGAGTTCATCCGATTCCTGCGGCCTTATTTTCATACGATCTATATACATATATTTTGCTGGAAAAACGAGCATTTTCTTTCTTCAAAGGCCGGGATATAAAAATCCCTTTACACGGTCTGCCGTATCATCCTGGGCAATGAAATAAATGGTATCGCCCTCCGTCAGTGCTACATAGGGTCCCGGCGATTTCATTACCATGTCCTTTCTGCTTACAGCGATTACGGTCGCGCCGGTATGCTGCCAGAACTGTATCTCTGTTACCGTCTTATTTAAATAAACGCAGTCCTTTGTGATCCGGATCTCAAATGGCATAAACGGATTCATAGAGCGGAAATGAACCGAAGCTTCAATCAGATCATTCATGCACTCATTTAGGTAGTCCATCTCTTTTTTCTGGCGGGCTACACTTTTTAATAAATTCTCTTTAATGGTATCAATAGTCTCCAGCTTGCTGTTCTGCTGAATATAATCCGCTGCTTTTTTCTGGGATCTTATAATAATACCGCTGCCCTTCTCCGATGATACAATTCCTAAATCACTGAGTATGCAAATGGCCCTGCGGGCAGTTTCCGGCGAAACGCCGTACTGGCTGGCAAGTGAGGAGCGGGCATATATCTTCTCGCCTTCTCCGTATTCTCCATTGGCAATGCGGGCCGCTACCTCGATTGCAATCTGCTGGTAACGGGGAATAACGGTTCTGGTCTTTGGCTCTATGTCCATGTGATTATCATTTCCTTTTCTGAATTATAATATAAAACAAATTTAGTATAGCCTAAAACCAGATGAAAAACAAGCCATGTTAATTCTCTGTATCACCATCTGCATCCATGAGAATTTCCAGAATCTTTACCGCTTTCTGATAGCTGATATCTTCCACCTGGTGGAGGCGGTTGACTACCTGCTGCGTAATCAGTTCCTTCTCCCCCTTTTCCTGCTCTTCCCTTTCATTAGAATAGTAAGTAACGCCATTTGTCAGTTTCACATAATCTTCCGTAATTTCTTCTACACTGTAACTATTTTCATGATCTTTCTCACAGACCGTAATTTTATCACCAATACAAAGATTCATACCAAAGCCTCCCATAGAATAATCAAAATAAAGATAACTATTACTATTATAGCATCATTCTGAAGAAAATAACAGTATTTTTTTCTCCAAAAACGTCCCAGCCCGCTCAATATCGGTTTGATCGGGATGCTTTTGTGACTCCTCATGACGCCTGATTCCCTCTTCATCTAAATAATGAGGATGTTCCGGAGGCAATGTCTTTCTATATACCGTCCGCTGAATGTCAATTTTTCCCTGGGACAAAAATACTCCCATGCAGATGTTGTTCTCCGAAATCACCTGAAAAACAACATCCTTTACCTTACTTCCATACTCGCTGTCAGGATAACCTCCCATGGTACCCACTGCTATGATCTTTTTATTCTTACAGTGTTCTAAAAACACACGGCTGGCAGAATCTAAATTTCCCCTCCGACACCAGAAAAACAGAATGACCAACTCACCTATTTCACCGAAAGAGGTGATAAATTCATTGTCATGCAGAGAAAAAGAACAGTTTTTTCTGCTCAGATTCTCTAATACGCCCTTTGCAAGCTTCTCAGTATTTCCTGTGAGCGATGATAAATAGACATATATTTTATCGTTCATCTTATTCACCTTTTATATTTACTTTTTAACTTTACCATATATTTAAAAATGGTATGTTGCACACGCAACATACCAAACATGAAATAGCTAAAGCCATTCCTTTAATAATTATAATCTTAATCTTAAAATTTGTAAATGCTTTCTACCAGCTCTGCCATATTCACTCCGCTGAATCCAAAAATCCGCCAGACCGGAGACCTGTTTAAATTCTATAATATACAATAATTCAGCAATCTTAAAAGCATTGCTCTCATTGGCCACGCACTCAAAATGATCACTAGTATGCCATATAATTCCATTTATACAATCCCGGACCACCATTTTTGATCTGCTATTCCAAAAACGAATAAGTTTGTAATTATAAAAAGCAAAGACCAGTATACAAGATACCGGCCTCTGCCTGCTTTTGTTTCTTATCTAATATTTTTTTATTTGATTTAACGCATGATTTAAATCTTCCATCTTAAAATCAGGGTTACGGTCTTTATCCCGTTCAAGAATACTCAGCAGTGATAATCCTAACGGAATTCCGTCATCCTTCTCTACCGTTTTGGCCGTTTCCGGTGCAAATTTGAAAAACACCTTCATTGCATCCTGATTTTGAGTAATATCATAGGCACTGTCCTTCAATGAAAAATAACCTTCTCTTATAAGATCATCTTCTTTTAAGAACCAGTTCCGAACTGCTTTACCCGCTCCGGAATCTGGCAATTGATAGGAAGCTTCTTTCTCAGCTGCTTTTTCAAAGGTTACCTGGTCCTCTGGGCAATCCACTCCTGCTTCCACGCTTTGCACTACAAAAAAGTTCTCTCCAGACGATAACGCTATATCTTTAAAAATAACCGTACCATTTCCATTGTTATAGGCAGTAGAAATCAATTCACTTCCCTGATTTCCAAACAATGCGACTTTACTCTGGTTCGTATATACTTTAATATCAATATGATCCTCTGCCCTTTTGATAAATCGTTTGGAGCAGATATGGATAAACGGTTCTTCTGACCACATTGCTTTATAATAATAGAAAGCATCTTTTCTTATCTTACGGTCATAGGTTACAAGACCTTTCTGATTAATATACTTCATGCCCCCTTCATTTCTCCTGAAGCTTGAGAAATCAAACATATTCCAGACAAAGCTGCCCCACAGATATTCTTTACTGTCAAAAATCCGATATACGGTTTCACTGTACAATGCCTGATATTCTTCCGAGTAGTCTCTTACTGTTGGTTGTTCGGAATGAAGGGAGATGTTTGTATCAACGCCATACTCACTGACTCCAATTGGAATCTCTGGGCTGGCGGCATGAAACTGATCCAGAAAATGATCATAATCGTTCATCTCACCATAATACCAGCCAAAATAAATGTTATAGCCGATCATATCTGTAATCTTGTTTAATTCACTTTCAAACTTAACCGTGTAGAGATTTGCCCCTGTTACAAGTCTGGTATTATCTAATTCATGGGCAACTTCATACAATTCACGGCACATTTTATGCATGTATGGCGCATCCTTAAACATACCGATCTCATTTTGAATTCCCCAGAAGCAGATGGAGGGATGGTGAATGTTTTGTAAAATCAACTCTGTAAGCTGGTATTTTGCGTTCTCAAACAGTTCCTTATCTTCCGTCATCTTAAGCATCGGAATCTCTGCCCAGACAATATATCCTTCCTGGTCACAGCGATCATAATGATACTGGGGGTGCTGATAATGAGAAAGACGAATTGCATTTGCTCCGATCTCCTGAATGAGATCAAAACTAATATCCTGATGCTCTTTCGTCACCGCCGAAAAAACTCCAGCAAAATCCTGATGCATAGATACTCCGCGGATTTTTTCTTTGTGTCCATTTAAATAAAAACCAGTCTGAGCATCCATTTTTATACTTCGGAAACCTATTTTTTCCCAGACCTCATCTACATCTTTCCCATTCACACATAAGGTTGCCCGCAACGAATAGAGTCTTCCCTCTCCCTTTCCATTCCATAGATATGGATGTGGGATCTGAATACTTACTGTTTCATTTGCCAGCGCTGACACCTGGGATGCTGCATTTCCATCTTTATCTAAAACGTCGTAACGGATCAATGCTCCATCCGGTGCGATTGCGTGAGAATCGATTTCCAGCAATCCATTTTCACCTTCCAGACTGGAACTGGCAATAATTCCATTGGTGCCATAATACAGATAATCGAAATGCGCCTTCTCTGTTATCAGCAGATTCACGTTGCGATAAAGGCCCCCGAAAATGGTGAAGTCACCAAAAATAGGTGATATTGTCTGATTTTCAGCATTACTCACATATACTTCTAAACTCAGTTCCTTTTGTGCCAGTACAGAATCCGGTATTTCAACGTGGAAACGGGAATATGCTCCCCGGTGTTCACCAATCTGCATCTCATTTACAAAAACCTTACAGTGCTGATCTGCACCCTCAAATTCCAGAAATACCTTCTGCCATTCTTCTGATACTGTAATAAGTTTCCTGTAAACAGCCAGTCCCCGGTACTGATCTTCATCTGTATACCACGTGTGAGGAAGTGTGACCTTGCAAAAATCTGGATTTAAGATATCACCATCAGGTAATTTTGTAAATTCCCAGCCCTCATTTAATGATAATTTATTCATTTGTTTCCCTCATTTTATAAATAATTTCTTCGATACTTTTCATCTTTTCTGGTGTGAGATCGTAAAACTTCATGGCTACAATATTAAATACTGCTCCAATTAATTCCAGACCATAGTAGAATATAATTGCTATTAATAACAAAGAGCTGCTGTAAGCCGTATTAAGATCTGGAAATTTATCCGCGAAACCAATAGCCGCAAAGCCAACACCTACTAAAAGCGGTCCAAAGGAAGAAATCATCTTATCCATGAAACTGAATAACGTTCCCACCATGCCAGGAATATACTTCCCGCTTCTGCTTGCCTCATAATCGGTAACATCTGCAATCATAGGAGGAATTATGGAACTGGTTATCATCTGAAACCCTCCGCCTACGACTGAAACTAAAAACAGCATAATTGTAAAGAAGGAAAATCCGGTAAAAGCCGCACCATAGCCATTGGTATAGCCTGGGAGATTCAATGTTTTAGGATCACAGAACAGCCATAAAGCAATTGCCAGCACATCCATAATAACAACGCCCCAGCTGCCAAGCTGCATGGCTTTTTTCAAACCAAGCTTTCGGCCTATGGTGCCAATTCCCAAAGTCATCATTACCAGCCCAATGACTGTGGTGTACATCGTCCAGCCGCCGGAAAGTTTATAATTTCCTGCAGCAATTCCATAAAGAACAAGTACGATCGCACTTGTCTTACAGGTATTTGCAAGCATATCGGTGGCTCTTGTTATAATCATCATCTGAAGCGGCCGGTTCTTTACAAGTACCTGTATATAATCCGTCATTTTTACCTGTGGAGCTTTTTTCGTGCTTGTGTCACTGAATAAACGTATATCCTTTGGTGCGATTGAAATATAAGCAATTACAATACCAAATGTAGCAAGAAGTGCAACAATCAGCCAGTACTCATGGAATAAGTCTGCACTTTTAAGGGATCCATACTTTACGGCCAGCGATGCGACAACAACTGTCATCACAGCCCGCATAACACGCACAATCACGGTTCCCACAATGCTGAGTATCGGTCTTTGAGACGGGTCGTTTGTCAGACACACATTTCCAACATGATTACTAATATTCAAAAATGTATAACCAATATAATAGAAAAGTGTGAATACAACAAAAAATATAGTTCTGACGCCAGTTTCCGGTAAACGGTCTGTCACATTAAACATCAGGAAACTGTTGACGAATAACATTGTTCCACCGATTACAAGGCATAGCCTGGTTTTTCCAAACCGTCCGCCGAATTTATCAATCAGGAAACCTACGATGGGATCTGTAACCCCGTCCCACAAACGCATAATTGTTGAAAAGCTGGATGCCAATACGACTGCCATCCCCACATAACCATTGAGATAATATGACATAATCATGGTAATACCCATATAAAGGTTTACTGCCATATTCGCTCCGCTGAATCCGAAAATCCGCCAAACCGGAACGAAATGTATCCCATCCTCCTTCATATACTTTTTAATCTTTTCATTTGAGCTGCTATCCATAATGTCCTCCCTGTTTTCTTAAACTTGATCAGCTACGTGTATTTAAGATAGCATATAGATTATTTTTGTGATAGAATAATATCATTCATAATAGCAATTTATCACAGTATCGTTTTGAAAGGAAGAAAAATGAAAAATAGTACTTACGAAAGATATAAGGTTACCTCCTCACTGATTCAGGATTTTTATCATTTGCAGATTAACATACTTGAGCAGGAAGATCAAATTGAAGAATTCATATACAAAAACCGCATGCACAATGTGCAGGCTTTTTTTACCAGTGAGATACTGAAACTTTATACGGAACGATTCACTCCGGACAGTATCTATTATCTGACGGATGCGTTTATGGTGCATTTGGTTATTTTTTTTATTGAGGAAAACCCAATCGTATTAGGGCCCTTTTGCACCCTGCTTATGACGGACAAAGATGCACGTACTATTTTTGAGCAATACAAAATAACGAACCTCAGTAAGACAGACTTTTTTTCCTATCTCAGCTCCCTTCCTGTCATAAAAGAGTCTGAGCTTTTTCGCATGGTTTCCTCGCTGATTCATACGGTCTGCCCTCAGGCACCGGAAAAGCAGATTCAGCATGTGAATTTTTTTAATGTTACGGAGCTAATACCGGAGGAATACGTAACCCGGGAGCATTATACAGAACTTCTTGAGAAGCGCTACACTTATGAACAGCATTTTATTCAGGCGATTGAAAGCGGGAACTCCAGATCGGCAATTTTTAATCTTCATAATATGCAGATGGATGTGGCCTATTTAAAACGCATTGGTACTACCCTGGAAAATGAGCGGATAGGCGCAGCGATTACCCGAACAACTGTCAGGCTTGCAGCGCTGCGTGCCGGCCTTCCGGCAATTGTTGTGGACAGACTATCGTCTCAGAATACTGCGATTACCCATAGTGCAAAAAGTGTAGAGGAAATACTGACTGCAAAAGAAAAAATGATTCGTGAGTTCTGTAATGCAATCCATCATTACAAAGATGAAAAATATAGTTTCCTTGTACAGAGTGCTTTATACTTTTTTGACCATCAATACTATAAAGATATCAGACTGAAAGAACTGGCAGATGAACTAAACGTGTCTCTCAATCATCTGATTTCCGTATTTCGGAAAGAAACCGGAATTACGCCAAATTCTTATCTGCAAAAAAGCAGAATGAAGCAAGCTTCCATTCTGCTTTCCAGCACCGATATGACCATGCAGGAAATCAGCAGTTCCGTGGGCATATCTGATGCTAATTATTTTATTAAGGTATTTAAAAAACACCATGGGGAAACCCCATCAAATTATAGAAAAAAATACAGGACTTAGTTTATGATACTACAGTCTGGTATCCCATCTGCCACAGAATACGTTATCATTTGCAGTTCCACTAAATTCACTTTTTCCGCATATTTTATCAATTGCAGCTCTGATATTCTCCTGATTGCTGCCATAAGCATTCACAAATGTATGAAGCTGGGGAACATCAATTAAGTGATTGGTATAATTGAGGTGTGCTTTGAACATAAACCAGATATGCTCTTTTTTTCCAACGCGCATCTACAGGAATGAGTTGCTTTGTGTCCTTCACCAGCGTTATGCATTCATCTGCTGCCTGTTTTGTAAAGGCATGATGCTCTTCACAGCCAATCCACTTGTCTTTTAATTCCGGATCCGGTATTCTTACTGACTCATCGTAAAGATGTAACTTTGCTTTTAATGCAAGATGGTATCCATGGCGCATCCGTCCGAATCCACACATACCAGGAATTGTTTCCTTTTTTGATAATTTTCGATATTTTGCATTATTTTAATGACTCCTTACTATTTTGCCCATTCCAATCTCTGTATCTGAAAATATCATAACATCCCCCTGAGTATTACTTGTTGTTTTCCATTCTGGAAGTGATTCACCATTGGGATTCCCACATTTTGCAAAGTTACTGAAATACTCCATCATTGCATCAGATAACTTATAGTCCTTCTCTTCCCATGGCCTCCAGCAATTTTCCAACGCCCCAATCGTGTACCAAAGTTCACTTGAATGCCATGAACCTTTTTCATCTCCCGGAAGATTTCTGGAAAAATAAAAGCAATATGAAGGAACCATCCCCTGTTCTGACTGCAGGATTGCCCAATCCTTTGCCATTCTATGCATTTCTTCTGGCAGTAAATCATCCTTTGTGCTTCCCATCATATATGGGATTTTTGCCTGCATCATCTTTGTATTCATTTCATCTGTATTATAGGGTACGATTCCCCCATCAATAACCGGCATACAGTTTTGTATTCCATTTGGATATTTCTGCATTACCTCAAACATGGAATCCAGTAAGTCTTTGGCATCGCATTGGATCCATTCTTCTAAGGATGTACCAACTTGAGACAGAACCTCTTTCCAGAACGGATACGTTTTCTCCGCATAAGTGGCATTGGCAAATGTTTCACTGACACCGCCTCCGCTTGTCATAATTGCCTTGGAAATATATTCTTTTGACAGTGGTGACATACATAATTGCTGGAGGCTCATAGCACCTGCGGACTGCCCCATCACTGTGATATTGTATGGATCACCGCCAAACTGTTCTATGTTATGACAGATCCATTTCAAAGCGGTAAGCTGATCATAAAGGCCGTAATTTCCAGTGTGCCCATCTCGTTGCTCCAGCTCCGGCAGTGCACAAAAGCCTAATGGCCCTAACCGGTAATTACATGTAACGAAAATGACCCCTTTTTGTGCATAACCAGAGCCATCAAAATGCTTCTCATTGCCACACCCCCCCTGAAACATTCCTCCATGTACGTAAAAAATCACAGGTGCTTTTTTACAGGATTCCGGCTTCCATATGTTTAGAAAAAAGCAGTCCTCACTGTATGTATATACTTCATCTTTTCGAAATTCTTTATAATAAAATGATTCCTCCTGCTCTTTATAAAATGTTCTTCTCTGAATGCTTGCATCCTTAAAACCTGTCGCATCAGAAACGCCATTCCATGTGGTTACTTCTATGGGGTATTCCCACCTTCCGCCAGTTGCATACCGCACACCATAAAACTTATGAATTCCGGTTTCAGAATCAATCCCTTTTAATTTGCCACAGGCAGTTTCAATGATTATTTCTTTCATATCTCACCATCACCTTCCGCTTTATTTCGTCTCTGTGCCAATTCAGCATAGATTATTTCCGTTTTTGCTTTTGATAAATTAAAGATTAGGCCCATACCAATGATTTCCACTACTCCGCCAATCATATATTCATTACGATAGTTCTATCAAATATTAACAATTAATCAGGATGGAAAACAGAATAATTTTTACTATAATTAGCATTATTTTTTGTTTTGCATTGATGTCGTATGAAATTTGTGCTATTTTAAATAAATGAATCGGTTCAGGAGGTGCGCCCATCTATGTACGATCACTACATTGATTTAGCCAAAAATATATTCGACAGTCAGAACATACAGACGATTATTCTGACTTCTCCATTTGATAATATCAGCCAGATCGATTACTCCCTGCGTTCCCACTTATATCCGCAGCAAAATCCTTATGAAGATTTATTAAGAACTGCGGCCAGAGAATGCGAAGTTCACCCATTCTACATTGATAAAATATCCCGCCAGTTTGCCATAGAAATTGAACAATGTACCAATGATCTGCAATTAACGAAGCTTTCAACTGATATGATACGCAAATACTGCCTGCTGATCCACAATCACTCTGTCAAAAAATACTCTGACAACATTCAGGACTGTGTTACATACATCGATCTTCATTATAATGAAAATCTCACTCTGAAGAAAATGGCTGAATATCTCAACCTTAACAGCAGTTATCTTTCGACTTTGTTCAAAAAGGAGCTGGGTAAGACAGTAACAGATTATGTCACTCAGACCCGTATCAAACAGGCTTTATTATTGCTAAACTCCACCAAACAATCCATACGGGATGTGGCCAATCAATGTGGGTTTGATGATATCAATTACTTTTCCAGAATATTCAAAAAATATCAGGGGATGTCGCCAAGTTCCTATAGAAAAATGATTCAAGACATCTAAATTTATTTATAAAGTCAGAATAGCAGGCAGAGTTTTATCTGCCTGCTGTAAAAAATGATGTTGGCTATTTTGTTTTATATTGTTTTAAAATTCAGGTTTTTGTATTTTTCAAGCTTTTCACTGGCAATTCTGCGTTTCTCCGGATCGGAGAAGAACCCTCCCTGTGTATGGATGATTTCTTCCAGGTGCTTGCCCCTTCCCTCCAGGGTGTTGCGGTCTCTTATAAGCCCATTTTCCTGAATCACAAATTTCCACTTTCCCTCTTCTGCTTTCTCAAGGGTTCCGCCGGCACCGCATACCTGGCATTCAACTGGAAAATGAAGCCCATCCCACTGAACTTCTCCCAGAATCAGTGCATTGGAATGGCAGTTTGGACACCAGCCCATATCTTCGTCTCCCAGCCATTTGCGTTCTTTAACAGGAGTATTGATTGCGGTCATGATGTTTTTTCCCATTTGTCCCACTCGTTCAATCATATCGTCATGAAGGAGACATTGTGCAGGAGCCGGAACTCTGGTAGCAAGATACATATCCACAACCTTAAAGTCCGATGTGAACATAGCTGCCTGCATGGATTCCAGAGCCATGGACTGCCAGGAACGGGTTGACCCACCTACGGCAATCAAAGCGCTGACTCTGTCCTTATGTTCAATTGCCCCGATGGACTCCAGGAATGAGTTCTCATAGCTTAAACTTCTCTGGGCAAACTTTGCAAATACGGAACAGGCCTGGAGATCGTAAGTGGGCGCTGCAAAAATAACTCCGTCAGCTTCCAGCAGCACTTCCATAATCTTTTTCTTATCATCCTTTTTATCCAATACGCAGCCGGTATTCTTTCCCTGTGACATTCCTATGGTACATGAGGTGCAGCCGGTACAATCTATAATGTCATAATCTCTCAAATTGATCATTGTAACATCGGCTCCCTCCTCCTGGCATGCAAGAAGTGCCTCCTTTAACAAAACATCACAATTGCTGTTTTTACGCCCTGCACTGACTCCTAATATTTTTACTGACATGAATATTCTCCTTTTCTATTTTTCTAAAATTTAGTACAATTATCGAAAGTTATCATAAAAGATTTCTGTTATGTAAATATCTATAAATATACTGTTTACCTGGTCGTTAAAATAATAACATTGTATAGAAGAAGAAGCTTCCACCATTTATCGAAAATTTTTCTCACATTTCAGGGATCATTTCCTACATTTGTCTCAATGAAAAGGAGTTTCAATGGCTTGTTTAAAAAATATCATTCAAAAAATACAAGATACATTTCAGGTTCATGTTCACGGGCCCATTTTTTCCAACCGACGGATTGAGAGCGTTTATTATCTGCTGCCTCCTCATAACGATCAACTGCAGCCGGATCCCGACACCCTCTACATAGGAACATATCAGGATCTCCATCCTCTCATTCCAGACGGCAGCATTCTTTTGCTCAACTGCTGTTCAAATGAAGAAAACACAAACAGACTTACCATTAATGAGAACCTGGACTCCTTTGCAGTCCTAAACTGTATACAGCAGGAATTATATGATTGCCGCAAGGCAGATTTAAAGAGAGATGAAGTATTACAGGTATTGCAGGCAGGTTATGGTTACCAGAGCATGCTTGACACGGCTATGTCATTTCTGAATAACCCCATAACATTATGTACCACAAGCTTTTCCGTCCTTGCCTCCAGCCCTAAGGATTATTTTGATGATAAATTTGATGTCTATGATGAAAAATTTTATTTAAAAAGTAATTTTGTTCAGAGCATGAAAGAAAAACAGGTTCTGCAGCATCTGTTTACCTCTTCCTCCCCAATCATAGTGAAACCGGATGATACACACGAAATCTCTTATCTGTTCTGCAGCATTCATATCAGACGTGCCGCAGTCGGATACTTATGTATCAGCTCCCTTAACCGCCCTTTTGAATATGCTGACAGTTCCTTTGCCATGAACTTATCCAAGCTGATCTCCCTGGAAATGCAAAAGGATGAGTGTTACGCAGAAAAAACAGGGCTGAAATATGAGTGTTTTTTAACCGACTTAATCGAGCAGAATCAACACAGCAAGAGCATGGCAGCCCGGCATCTGGAACAGCTGGGAGATACCTTCTGTCAGTATTTCTGGATACTGGGATTCACTTTTCATGGTTTTTCCAATAACCAGTTGAATCCTAATTACTATATTGACCAGCTGTCAGGGATTTTTAAGCACAGCATGGCTTTCTTTTATAAAGGGACTTTAATTCTATTGCACACCAGTAACTTCAATGATCCTTACCAGTCCATTGACAAACAGAAGCTGTCTCATTTTCTTCAGCTGAACCAGATCAATGCTGCAATCAGTTTTCGGTTCGAACAAATAATGGACACCCCACGCTATTATAACCAGGTAATGTTTCTGCTGAAGAATCAAAACTGTATTATGAAGGAGCACATTCTCACTTATGAAGACAATTATTTAAACCATCTTGTGGAAGCCTCTCAAAATGAAATCAATACAGAGACCTTAATTCATCCGGATCTTTTGTTTCTGCAGAACTATGACCAGGAAAATAACACAGAATACATGAAGACTCTAAAGGCATATTTCTTAAATAACCGCAATGCCTTAAATACTTCCAATTATCTGCATATTCATAAAAGCACCTTTTTTTACCGCATAGGTAAAATAGCAGACTTGACAGAATTTGATCTGTCCAATGCAGAGATTCTTTTTTCCTATGAATTTTCCTTTCGGATATTGGGTTTTTAGAAACTCTCTTTATTCCGAAACCATCGCCTCTCTTTCAAATTTACCTCTGTAGTAAACCAGTATACAAAAACAGCAGGTACAAATCCTGCTGCCTGCTGTTCCTTATTTATAATTTACGATTTTTAAATACTATAATTATGGTTCCCAGAATAATGATGATACCAGTTACCAACAGGACTGTGGAAGTAACTGGACTTGGCTTTGCTGCTATAAATACCGACGTCGGTCCATCGGCTCCGCCAATCACTGTAATTGCCTTATTTCTTGTAAACAATGCACCGGCTATTATCAGAATACTCCCGACTAAACCTGTAAATACGCTAATCCATTTCATCATTTCCCCTCGCCCCTTTTGTTTTGATTATTTTAGTATTTGTAATAAGTATACCAAATCCCCGGAGCTTTGACCAGTCAATACATGTTTTTCTCTAATTATAACTTTTATTCTTTATTTCAGAAAAGCAACAGGGGCTGTTACTTTTTCATTCCGGATCTTTTTTATCAGCTCCGGCACAATCTTTTTCCAGTCTCCCACATTCCCATAGTCCGCCACGTCAAAAATAGGAGCTGTTTCATCCTTATTGACAGCAATTATAATATCAGACTCTTCCATACCCGCCACATGCTGGATTGCTCCTGAAATACCAATGGCAAAATATACATTTGGCCTCACAGTCTTGCCGGTCTGTCCTACCTGCATATCCTTGGGCTTCCAGCCGGCGTCTACAACCGCGCGGGAACAGCTGACCTGACCATTTAGCGCTGAAGCCAGTTCTTCCAGCAAACCAAAATTTTCCGGTCCGCCAATCCCCCTTCCTCCTGACACCAGTATTTTGGCATCCATGATGTCGGCGCACTCCGCTACCGATTTTACAATATCCAGTATCTCAACATATTTATGATCGGGTGTGAATCCGGGATCAAATTCTTCCACGATTGCCTTCCGGTCTTTTATGGATGTGATTGCCTGCATTACCCCGGGACGCACAGTCGCCATCTGGGGACGGTGGTTGGGGCACACTATCGTGGCAATGGTGTTGCCGCCGAAGGCCGGTCGGGTCATCAGAAGCTGGTTGTGCTTCTGTTCTCTGCCTGCCACCGGATTTAACGGAAAATCCCCGATCTCCAGTTTGGTACAGTCTGCAGTGAGCCCTGTAGCAACCCTGGCTGAAACTCTTGGTCCCAGATCACGTCCGATTGCAGTCGCACCAACCAATACAATCTCCGGTTTGTATTTCTCAATCACACCGGCCAGCGCATGGGTATATGGTTCTGTCATGTACTCCTTTAACACCGGATTATCAACCACGATGACATGATCCGCCCCGTATTCAGCCAGTTCATCAGCCATCTGTTTTACCCCGGATCCTAACAGAACAGCCGTAACATCAGTCCCCAGACATTCTGCCAGTTCCCTCGCCTTACCTAACAGTTCCAATGCAATCCTGCTAAGTTCATTATCTACCTGCTGGGCAAATATGTATACACCCTTATATTCCTCTAAACCCATTTTATTCACCACTTTTCTTTCCATATTAAATGATATGTCTTTCTCTCAGTTTGTTTATAATATAATCAACTGACTCCGGCACCTCCAGATTCACAACCTCTCCGGCACCCTTTCTCACCTTGTCAGATGCCTTTGCAATCTGGGTTGGGGAACCTTTCAGACCGATATTGCTGTCATCAACCTCTTTTAAATCCTGTCTTCCCCACACGGTAATCTCTGCAGCATAAGCATCGAATATGCCGCCCGGCGTCATATACCGGGGAGAGTTAAGCTCAGAGAGCGCGGTAATTAAGCACGGCATCTTTGCCCGGAGCAGATGATACCTGTCTTCAAACTGACGCTCTGCAACCACATATTCCCCTTCGATCCTTAAATTCTGTACATAGGATATGACCGGGATATCAAGGTGCTCGGATAACTGGGGCCCCACCTGGGCTGTGTCGCCGTCAATGGCCTGACGCCCGGTGATAATCAGATCATAGCCAAGTCTTTTCAGTGCTCCTGCCAATGTGGAGGAGGTTGCCCATGTATCAGCGCCTCCCAGTACCCGATCTGTGACAAGAATTCCGTTGTCTGCTCCCATTGCCAGAGCTTCTCTTAAAACCTCATCTGCTTTGGGAAGACCCATGGTAATAACTGTCACCTTTGCGCCGTACTGGTCTTTTAATTTGAGCGCTGCCTCAAGGCCCGCCTTGTCGTCCGGATTCATGATTGCCAGCATGGCACTTCTGTCAAGTGTCCCGTCCGGATTAAATTTTACACCGCCTTTTGTATCAGGCACCTGTTTTATGCAAACAACAATATTCACTGTGTATCCTCCTTATTTTAGAACGTCGCTGGAAATCACCATAAGCTGTACCTCGCTTGTTCCCTCGTATATCTCCGTAATTTTCGCATCACGCATCATTCGTTCCACATCATATTCCCGGATATATCCATAACCTCCGTGGAGCTGAACCGCTTTTTCCGTTACTTCCATGGCAGTCTTTGCTGCATACAATTTGGCCTTTGCAGCTTCCACACTGTATGTCTTCTGGGTTTCCTTTGCGAAAGCGGCTTTGTATACCAGCATTTTAGCCGCCTCTATCCTGGTTGCCATATCAGCCAGCTGAAACTGGGTATTCTGGAACTGTCCCAGCGCACGCCCGAACTGTTTTCTTTCTTTCACATATTTTACAGCGGATTCAAAAGCCCCTTCTGCAAGGCCGAGGGCCTGAGCGGCAATGCCGATTCTTCCTCCGTCCAGTGTATGCATGGCAATACCAAACCCCTTGCCCTTCATTCCCAAAAGGTTTTCCTTTGGTACTTTGCATTCATCAAATATAAGTTCATAGGTGGCAGACCCCCGGATGCCCATCTTCTTTTCCTTGGTTCCAAATGAGAAGCCGGGTGTTCCTTTTTCCACAATAAAAGCGGATATCTCTTTTGACTTTTTCCCCCGTTTTTCAACGGTTCCTGTCACCGCAATGATGATATAGACATCTGCTTCCTTTCCGTTGGTTATAAAGCACTTGGAGCCGTTAAGTACCCATTGTTCCCCGTCCAGATACGCTTTTGTCTGTTGTCCCTGGGCATCGGTGCCAGCCCCCGGGTCTGTCAGTGCAAACGCGCCAAGCTTCCGGCCTGCCGCCAGATCAGGTATATATTTTTGCTTCTGTTCCTCTGTCCCGTATGTAAGAATGGGATCTATACAAAGGGAAGTATGGGCTGACAGGATTACCGCTGTGGTTCCGCATGCCTTTGCCAATTCCTCCACGCACATGATGTAAGATAATACATCACAGCCCTGCCCGCCGTACTCCTTTGGAACCGGTATTCCCATCAACCCGCATCCGGCCATCTTTTCTACGGTTTCCCTGGGAAATATTTCTTTCTCATCTACCTCATGCGCCATTGGCTTCACCTCATTTTCAGTGAAACTTCTGTACAGCGATTGTGCCAGAAGATGTTTTTTTGATAAACTAAAATCCATATCCTGCTTCTCCTTTTACACACCGGCATAAATGCCGTTATTTACGTTCCATTCTGTTGTATGCTGTTGTTTCCAGTTCTTTATACAGGGTTTTTCCGGATTCATTTTTAGGAATTTTATTCCTATACCTTACAGCTGCTGCCCTGCCGATTCCAGTTACGTGGTATAAATATTCCAAAATCCCCTCCCCTTCGTCTGGTGATGAGCAATCCGTGTAAATTGTAAGATTGTCATCAGTTCCCACACATGCAAAATCAATTCCTTCATATTGTTCCTTCAAAAGCCGTTCCACTTCATCCAGATTCACCCTGCTGCCGGATACTTTAATAAAGCGTTTTTTTCTGCCTGTTATATAGTAATATCCCTCGCTGTCCCGACTGGCTATATCCCCGGTATGCAGCACTCCCTTCCATTCATCCTGTTTTATAAGGTCGTCTTTGCAGCAGGCATAACCAAGCGTTACATTTTTACCCTGATATACCAGTTCTCCCGGTATGTCTGGCTCTATGATCTCATTGCCCTGTTCATCCTCCAGCCAGAACCTGCCGCCCGGTATGGCAATTCCCATGCTTCCGCACTTCTCCAGCGATTTATCAGCGGGTAGATACCCCATTCTCGCTGTCGCTTCTGTCTGACCGTACATAACAATGAATTTCCTGTTGGTACGTTTTGCGTAAAGGGCAAATTCCTTGTGCAGACAGGGCGGCAGCTTACCGCCTGCCTGCGTTATGGTTTTTAAATACGGCAGATCCATATCCATAAAACCAATCCGTTTTAAAATCTGGTACGTATAGGGTACACCAGAAAGTGACGAAGCCCTCTTCTCCCTTGCAAAATCCCAGAAGACAGGCTCCAGCACTCCATATGAAGTGAGTAAAAGTGTGCAGCCCATTAAAACATGGCTGTTAATTATGGACAAACCATATGTATAATTCATGGGCAATGTGGTAATTGGCCGCTCATTGGAATTAATTTCCAGATAACAGGCAATGGATTTCCCATTGGCATCAATATTTCCTCTGCTTTGTCTGACCAGCTTGGGGCTGCCCGTACTTCCTGATGTAGTCAGCAGAAGGGATAGTTCACAATACAGGGCTGGCGGCAGTTTTTCATTTCTTCTGCAAAGGCAGTAACTGCCAAACTGCCATATGACTTCGCTGCCTTCTGCCTTCTCAATGCAGGTTTTTGGTATGTACAGGAAGGAGGGGTGATACTCCTTTATGAGACCATTTAAAAGGCTGGGGTGGATATGACTTTCCAGCATCAGAGGGACAATTCCTGTTTTCAGACAGCCAAGATAACCAAGCAGTGACTCTATGGTATTCTCACAGAGGATAAAAATCAGTTTTTTCCCACCGACTTTACTGTACAGTTCTCCTGAAAATGAATCCAGCTGATCATATGTAACATTCCTGTCCTTGTCATCCACTGCCAGAAGTCTGTCACCATATATCTTTACCTTATCAAACAGATGCATCTTGCGCCTCTCTTCCTATCTGTCTGGACAGCACAGTGATGAAATCCTGGCCATCCCATACAGGATCCATATCCGCCGCCCGTCCGGCCGGCACGATCCGGTGGACCCCAAAGAGATGACTTTTTATTACAAAATCCACTATTTCCTGTTCTTCTATTCCATGGTATGTTATGGTCTGAAGACGGCTTGAGGCCAGACAGGTGAGGGCTTTTTTCCAGTCTCCCTGGTATTCGAAAAACATACCAAAGGCACCCCGAAGCTGATCAGAACCTGAGGGAATGTACGGCAGCCTGATTGTATACAGGCGGTTCCCATAACGGCTGATCTTTGTTTCCCCTTCCAGTATCATGGCATATCTGCACAGCATTTCATATTTTATCATGGCTTTATGGGCTGTCAGATCATAAGACCTGGCTTCCTCAGCAACTGCATTCCACCAGCGCACTCTGGCGTTCTCTGCTTCTTTTGATTCTTCCTCCTGATTCCATATGACAAATACAGGGCTGGAACAGGCATTCTGATCCAAAAGATAGGTGTCGTTATAAAACCTGTGGGCGAGATTCTTTAATTCCTCCTCTGTCATATATCCCAACTGCAAGGTATCCAGGATACAAATGGAATACCGGTTCGGAAAATTCAGCTGCACCGCATCCGGCCTTATGGGCATGGATCTGATTTCCATTATGGTTCGGTCACCGCCCCACACCACACAGCCTGCGCAGCCTGAAAGTGCCTCTCTCACTGCCAGGGAATCTCTCTGGCTGGCAAAGACAGATATCCGCCTCCTCATCCCCTTGTATTCAGGGCGCTTTAGAATGCAATCCATGATGCGGCACAGGATTTGATCCTGTTCCTGGCATTTGGAAGAGATACGGACAGAGCAGCTGTTGCCTGCCAGCAATCCCATGACAAGGCTGTAGCCAAACAATACCGGAACATTTGCGGCTGGTATATGAAAAATAACTCCCCGGCCCAGACGGGACCGTCCATCTTCATACCGTTTTCCAAATTCCTCCATATGGGATCTTCGGCACCAGAAACCAAAGGCCGCCAGCTGTTCATATTGTTTTCTCTCCCTGCGTATTTCACTGGACAGCTGCCCCAGAAAATCCAGTACCTGAACCGCAAAGGGTTCCCACGGCTCTGCCTCCGGCTGTCTTACCCCTGCCAGAATCACTACTTCATCCTTCATAGGTATCACTGCACCCCCTGACCGGGGCCTGTTTGATTCTCCCCGTCACCTTAAAATATTTACCCAGGCGTCCGCACAGACAGTCATCCTCCCCTATGATAATTCCTTCATCCTCCGTGAGTATGGACTGTCCCGGATAGGACCGGGGCAGGGGGGATAAAATCTGGATGATGCCTTTTTCCCCGTATTCACAGGGAGTAAAATCCACTGCCCTTCTTGTTATAATGTCCGAATAAACACTGGCATGAAGATTGCCGCAGGGGCATTCCATGTAAATGCAGCCTGTCTGTTCGGCCATTCCATAATAATTATGGATGCGGCTGATCCCTGTCACCGAATAGATCCGCTTTTTAAACTCATCAGATGAAACTGACTGGCTTATCAGCTTCTTCCATCCTCCTCCATGGACAAGGACCGCATTTTCCAGTTCCAGCTTCTTTCCCTGTCTGGCGAGGGCTTCGTAGAAGCATTTCCAGATTATATATGTAAAACCAAACACAAGTATCCGTGTATCTTTATATCGTTTCAGGAACGCTTCCACGGCCTCCGTATCCAGCTCCATGTCACTGGTGAGTGCATAACATATTTTGGAGGAAAAAATAGAAAACCCCAGTATCCCGGCCCCTCTGGCGGAAAACATCTCCCTGTCTTTCAGTACATCCGGACTGTCGATCACAAGAAGCGGAAGCCGTTGCTCTCCAAAGAAATCTTCCCCTATGCCGGCCAGCGCAATCTGCTGGTATCTGGCAGTGTCTGTGTCCAGAAAAACCTTTGATACCTCCTGTCCTTTTGTTCCGGAGGAGGTCATAGTCTTGAAAATACGGTCGGTGGGAACGCTCATCAGTTCCATGCTCTTAAAGAGACTAATTGGGAGCATGGGAATTTCCTCTTCCACCATGCTTCTGCCTGAAGGAATTTCCAGAGCTTTTAACAGCTTCTCATATGGCAGGCAGTGCTGTCTGTGGTATTCTGTCAGTTCTGTCAGCCATTCCCCAAACAATTGCCTTTTTTCTGCCCTGCGAAGGGAATATGGTTTCCTTGCCAGAATCATTTCATAATCCATGTCAATCTTCCCCTTTTCTTCAGATACTTAGCCGGTCACGGTCCTTAAATAATCACACCATATTTTTTCAGTACCTCTTTCCCTTTTTCATAGGAAGAAAAGTTCATAACATCTGCTGTATTAAAATGAATATCAAACATCTCTTCCAAATCTGTAACCAGATCCATATGTCCCATGGAATCCCAGGTGCGGATGCCCCTGTATTTTAAATCTTCTAAATCTTCCTTTTTAACCCTTAAATCTTTTATAAACAACTGATCATATTTTTCCAAATTCGTCATTGTCTGCTCCCTTTCGTCTGAGACTGGCTTGTATCTGTCTTCAAACAGGCCCGGCTGCTATAAATAAGCGTTTCATCATCATCTGGCTGCAGCTGGACGTCAACACCCGTTCCCCGTACTGATTTTTGCAGGTTCCACGAAATAAACCCACATAGCAGTCATCCCGTTCCTCATATGAGAGGAATTCCACCGTAATTTCTATGGTATCTCCCTGGTAAACCGGGCGGATGAATCTGGTGACATGCTCCATATACAACGTGCCTCCGCCAGGAAGCTCCGTTCCCATGACAGCGGATACCAGAGAATCCAGAAACATGCCGTGAACCGGAGGGCGTTTAAATCCGGCTGCGTCTGCAAAGCGGGAATCCAGATGCAGCCGGCTTTCATCTCCCGTAAGCGCTGCAAAGCACTGTACCTCCTCCTTTGTCACCAGATGCCGTCTCACTGCTTTCTCATGCAGATGGACAACTTTCTTATCCTGTCTGTCTGCCTGCCGCATCACTCATGCCCTCATCCCTTAACTCCTGTTCCAGACGCAAAAACCCCGTCTCATCACACAGTAGCACCACTTTCCTGCAATCCTTAAGACCGCTTATATCTGCGCACCTGCGGCTGCACCCGCAGACCACCATCCAGATGTCGCAGACAGCTGCTGTATCTGATGTGACATACTCATGCCCGGGGTTGGCTTCCCTGAATTTGCGGACCCTGCTGCATCTGTCATATACCGGATTGCAGCCGCCGCAGAATTTAATTCCGATTCTCATGGCATTCCTCCCGCCTTATTCTATTCCCGGGATTCCAGCATACACTGCAGCTTCTTTGCAGCAGCACTCAAAGGCCGTTTGCTGTCACTGACAATGCATATATCCCGCTGGGGAATCTGCTCATTCAGATTTATCTCCACAATTTCACCCTTTTCCACCAGCGGCCGAGCAAATTCCTCCGGTACAAATCCGATTCCAAGATTCTTAAGGATAATCGGGAGGATCAGATCCATGGACGCTACCTCAATGGATGGCCGCATGGTCAGACCGCAGGAACGGTAGAATTCCTGAAAGAACTGAAATGTGGTGGTATTTTCAGACATTGTTATAAGCGGCAGTTTTCCAACCTCTTCCAGATATACAACTCTGCCCTGATACTCTTTATAGATCGGACCGCCCACCAGCACGCTGTTAAAATCCTTTACCTTTACCACCTTCAGTGACTGTTCATGGTCAAAAGGCGTAGTAATAATGGCCAGATCAATCTTTCCGGCTTTCAGCTCATTGAGTGTCTGAGGTGTGTTATAATTGAAAATATTTAATTTCACCTGGAGATACTGCTCCTGGAACTGCTTTAAGCTGGCCACCAGGTAAGAAAGCATGGCCATCTGCGTTGCTCCCACATTGATATACTCATGCTGCTCCCCAAGGAGTTCTCTCAGCTTTTCCTCACCCTGTATCAGCTGCTGGCAGGCAGGCGCAACATAGCTGTAAAGCAGTTCTCCCTCGGCAGTCAGCGTAACCCCTTTTCTGGAACGGATAAACAGTTTGCACCCTAATATATTTTCAAGATTCTGCATGCAGTAGGTTACTGATGGCTGGCTGGTCACCAGGGCATTGGCAGCCCTGGTAAGATTTTTATATTTTGCTACGTAATAAAATATTTTGTAATGTTCAAAATTTGCAGTCATACCACTACTTCTTTCTAATCATTTTTTATCTTTATCCATCAAGTTTTCATATCATGGCTTCCATTGACAAACCAACTGCCCGCTGTTAAACTACAAGGAAAAGGAGGGGTTACAATGGAAGCTACAATTCAACAAATAGAAGCGGTTCTTGATACAAAAGTGCGTCCGGCATTAGCTGAGCATAATGGTAATGTGATCATACAAAGCCTGGAGGATCATATTTTAAAAGTAAGGTTAACCGGAAAATGTTCCGGCTGCCCTGCTGCCCACAGTACCAACGAGGAGCTGATCACCGCTGAAGTCCGGTCTGCTTTTCCTTCCATCCATGATGTCATTCTGATAGAAGAAATCAATCCCGAATTAATTGATATGGCCCATAAAATACTGAACCACCAGATCTAGCGGTATCAATCTGACCCGGGACACCCCCGGGTCCCCACCGGTTCTTCCTCTCTTGCCTTATCGAGTTTCACATTTCTTACATAAAGCCACATATCAAATGATATTTCAGCAAAATTCAGCACATAAAAGAACCATGACAGGAAGAACAGCCAGTCGTAAGTGACCGCATAATGGTACTGAAGAAACTTCCTTGCAATGCCAAATATATAACCCAGCCAGATAAAAAACTCGAACTGAAGGCTTTTGCCTCTGGCCGTTCTTGATACATACGATTTATATACGGAAAACGGCCAGGATAAACCAAACCCCACGATCATGAGCGTTTCCAGCAAATCTGAGATCATTGTTACATTCATATAGTACCCCCTTTTATTTTGTTATAGTGCTTCCCCGAAACGCTTCTCAAATTCCACTGACAGATCATCCCGGAATGCAGGTGCCGCGATATTGATCAAAGCCCTTGCCCTCGCCCGTAAGGATTTTCCTTTTAAATGGGCGACTCCGTACTCTGTCACAATATAATCCACATCATTTCTGCTTGTAGTAACAGCCGCTCCCTGTGTCAGAAACGGAACAATTTTTGATATGGTTCCTCCCTTGGTGGTGGCTCCGAAGGCAATGATAGACCTTCCGCCTTTGGATGCGGACGCTCCCCTTACAAAATCCATCTGTCCGCCCACTGCTGAGTACTGCTTCAGTCCGATTGTTTCTGCACAGACCTGCCCCATCAAATCCGTCTGCAAAGCAGAGTTAATGGATACCACATTGTCATTCTGGCTTATGATGAACGGATCATTGACATAGCTCACCGGCTTCATGCAGATGGCAGGATTATCGTTGACAAAGTCATACAACTCCTTTGTGCCCATCATAAAGGTAATGACCATTCTTCCTTTATCAATGTTTTTCCTTTTACCGGTAATTGCCCCTGTCTCATACAGATCCATCAGCCCATCTGAAATCATCTCGGAATGGATTCCCAAATCCTTCTTATTACCGAGAAATTTAAGCACTGCATCAGGGATTGCACCGATTCCAAGCTGAAGACAGTCTCCGTCCTGTACAAGCTCTGCTATATTAGCGCCTATTTTTTCCTCCACCTCTCCAATAACAGGACGGCCATGTTCGTGGATTGGTTCATCACACTCCACAATTGCTTCCAGATTGCTGACGTGGATGAAATTATCTCCCATCACCCTTGGCATATTGGGATTTACCGCACCAATCACCTTTGTCCCCGGCCGCTCCCCTGCTTCCTTAGCAAAATCACAGGACAATCCATAGCTGCAGTAACCATGCTCATCCGGCTCAGACAATGTTACAAGGAATACTTCTGCCGGGTCCATATTGGTCACATAGTCAGGAATGCGGTTGAAAAAAACGGGAACAAAATCGCCTTTCCCTTCTGCAACATAATTCCTGCTGCGGGCTCCTATGAAGAGGGAGGAGTATTTAAAATGCTTTTCCAGCCCCGGCTCAAAAAATTTGCAGGCTCCCATGTCATGCTGCTGGACAATATGTATATCTCTCAAATCCTGTTCCACCGCATAATCCACCATTGCGTTCACAAGCCCATCTGGTTCCGCCGCTGCATGACCAATCAGAACCGTATCTCCTGAGTGGATTATCTTTACAGCCTCCTGAGGGGTTTTCAATTTTGAAGCATAGATTTCTCTCCAGTTCATACGGCTACACCTCCTTATATTTTTCAGCAAAACGTCTCTCAAATTCTTCTGCAAGAACGTCCTGAAACTGCGGTGCTGCAATGCGGATCAGCTGCCTGGCCCGTTCTCTGAGCGTATTGCCTTTCATCTTAGCAATTCCATGCTCCGTAACAATATAGTCAACATCATTTCTGGATGTGGTTACCGTTCCTCCCTGGGTCAGATACGGTACAATTCTGGAAACCGTTCCCTTCTTCGCAGTGGAAGGGAATGCAAGGATAGATCTGCCGCCTTTTGAGAAGGAAGCTCCCCTTATAAAGTCGACCTGCCCGCCGATTCCGGAAAACTGTTTCAGTCCCATCGCCTCGGAGCACGCCTCCCCCATCAGGTTTACTTCAACCGACGAGTTGATGGATACCATATTATCATTCTGTCCGATAATGACCGGATGATTGACATAGTCCACCGGAGCCATGTAAACACTTGGGTTATCGTCTGCAAACTCATATAGTTTTCGGCTGCCCATGAGGAATGACACGACTATTTTTCCTCTGTTAAAATTCTTGGCTGCGCAATTGATGACTCCCTTTTCATATAAATCAATCACTCCGTCTGATACCATTTCAGAATGAATGCCAAGATCTTTTTTATTATCCAGGAATTTAAGCACTGCATCCGGAATCGCTCCGATTCCAAGCTGCAGACAGTCACCATCGTTCACCATAGAAGCGATGTGCTCGCCAATTGCCATCTCCACATCCCCTATTTGGGGCAGCCCAAGCTCGGGTATGGGGGTGTCATCTTCCACAATCACATCAATATCTGATACATGGATAAAGCTGTCCCCCAGCGTTCTTGGCATATTGGGATTTACTGCAGCAACCACCTTTGCGCCCTCAACTTCTGCTGCCGGCTTTGTATAGTCACAGGACACACCGAAACTGCAGTATCCGTGCTCATCCGGCAGGGATAACGTGACAAAAACCACATCTGGTTTTTTTGTGCTGCGGTAAAATTCCGGTGCCTGGTAAAAATAGCATGGAGTAAAATCACCCCTCCCGCTGTGCACACAGTCTCTGGTCTTTGCTCCAAGAAACAGACTGTTTTCCCGGAAATGTTTCTCCATCCCCGGCTGTGCATAAAGGGAATGCCCCATATCCACCTGCTGGTAAATCTCTATATCCCTTAAATCGGCCTGCACCGCGTACTCAGTCATTGCATCCACCAGTTTAATGGGTTCGCCCACCGCATGGCCAATCACCACTTTGTCACCGGATTTTACTACCTTAACAGCCTCTTTTAATGGCTTTAACTTTGATGTATAGATCTCTCTCCAATTCATACCTGTGTCTAACCTCCCTCTTAGGTCTAAAATGGCCGTTTTTAATCCTTTATTTTCGCAATCGCCTTTGCAAGCTCTTTTTTTCTACCGATATTGCCCTGACGGGAAATCATAATCCTCTGCGCCTGGGGCGAGCCGGCTCCATGAAGGGATTCGGTCCTGTATCCCACCGCAGCAGTTCCAAGGGTCAGGTTTTCAATTAAGCGCAGAATCCTGAGACGGTTTTCGGTGGATACGCCTTCGATTCCCTTTAAATATTTATCCACATAGCACCCTACAACCGGATCGGTTAAATCCTTCTCAGATGGGGCGGTTACCATAAGACCTCCTGCAATATCCTCTGCCAGACGTGCAATCTCATATGGATATCTGGTCACATTCTGCTTACATACATTGGCGAGTAAAAGGTCAATGATATAATTACCGGAATCGGTGGGAGTTCCTTCCGCGGAACAAGCGATACCGCAGCAGTAAAGCGTTTCATTTAAATGGGTCATTTCAATCAGTTTATCCTTAATATGGGAAACCTTCGGTACGCCGTTATAATCCGCTGCCAGAGCTGCTGCTCCAATCAAAACATCACCTACGCCGACTTTGCATCCGCCGTAAGACTGCCTGTGGTATCCGGCAAACCGTTCTACCAGCATACCTGCATACTCAAATTCACCATTCAGGAAAATGCGGTCATTTGGGACAAATACATCATCAAAAACAACCAGTGCCTCTACGCCTCCAAACTCACTGTTGCCCACATCCATCTGGGACCCTTCCAGCTTCCTGGTATCACAGGACTGCCTTCCGATAATCATTACGATTCCCTCTGTATCCACAGGAACTGCAAAGGATACTGCATAATCCTTATCATCCGGCCCCATGGCAACGGTAGGCATGACAATCACTTCCTGTGAGTTGATAATACCTGTCTGATGTGCTTTTGCACCTCTGACTACAATTCCGTCATCCCTGCGCTCCACAACTCTTAAATACATATCCGGATCCGGCTGGGCATGAGGTGCCAGCCCCCTGTCACCCTTTGGATCCGTCATTGCTCCGTCTACGGTTAAATCTTTATCCTGAACCATACGGAGATACTTTTTAAAATTCTCATGATAGCTGGTGCCGTATTTTGCATCAATCTCATAGGTGGTTGACCATTCGGCATTAAACGCATCCATACCCACGCAGCGCTGGAAACACGCAGCCGTCTTCTGTCCGCAGAGTCTCTGCATTTTCACTTTTTTAATTAAATCATCCGTGCTTCTGTGAATATTGGCAAACCGGTTGATTTTACGTCCATCGTCCAGAGTTACTGTCATCAGATCCTCGTATTCCGGCAGCTGAGCCAGATCGTAGGTAGCTTTGACAGAATTAAGGGACGGTCTTAAAATCGGATGGTCGATGGGGTTTTCAATCTTTTCCCCGAACATATAAATATTAAGTTTCAGTTTCCGCATACTTTCCACATATTCTTCACCAGTCATTAATGCCATAATCTTCTTCTCCTTTTCATTCAGCTATTAATACAGTTCCTGATAAATTTTAAGTACCCGGTCCGCATCCAGGGGTACAAAGTTGTTTGCCATGAGACGTGCCTGCTGTTCCATAACGCTCT
>JAEWPQ010000147.1 GCA_023460575.1 Bacillota bacterium | reverse complement strand
GAGAGATCGTCACTGGTAAAGTCATCGACGTAAAAGAAGATGAAATCGTCTTGAATATAGGGTACAAGTCTGACGGCATCATCCCGCGTAGCGAGTACACGGATGACCAGAATTTAAATCTTACAACCGTTGTACAGGTTGGCGAAGAGATGGAAGCGAAAGTCACTAAGGTTAACGACGGTGAGGGTCAGGTTGCTTTATCCTACAAGCGGTTAGCAGCAGACAGAGGCAATAAGAGACTGGAAGAAGCATTTGAGAACCACGAAGTACTTACCGCAAAAGTTGCACAGGTACTTGACGGTGGTTTAAGCGTGGTTGTAGAGGGCGCAAGAGTCTTCATACCTGCAAGTCTGGTATCCGATACTTATGAGAAGGATTTAACCAAGTATGCAGACAAGGAAATTGAGTTCATTATCACAGAATTCAATCCTAAGAGAAGAAGAATTATCGGTGACAGAAAGCAGATTATGGTTGCTAAGAGAGCCGAGCTTCAGAAAGAATTATTCGAAAAGATCCATGCAGGCGATGTTGTAGAAGGTACAATCAAGAATGTTACTGATTTCGGTGCATTTATCGACCTTGGCGGAGCCGATGGTTTACTTCATATTTCAGAGATGAGCTGGGGCAGAGTAGAAAGCCCGAAAAAAGCGTTCAAAGCTGGTGAGAAAGTAAAAGTCTTAATCAAAGATATCAATGGCGACAAGATTGCCCTCAGTTTAAAATTCCCAGAGACAAACCCATGGAAAGATGCATCTGAAAAGTATGCAGTGGGCAACATTGTGAACGGTAAAGTAGCACGTATGACTGATTTCGGCGCATTCGTTGAGCTGGAGCCAGGCGTAGATGCTCTGCTTCATGTTTCACAGATTTCCAGAGATCATGTGGAAAAACCTGCAGATGTTCTGGCAATTGGACAGGAAATCGAAGCAAAGGTCGTTGATTTTAACGAGGCTGATAAGAAGATCAGCTTAAGCATCAAAGCACTTCAGGGCCAGGACGAAGCAGCTGCAGAAGACGCACCTGTATATTCTGACGAAGTTTAAGCATAATAAAGAATGAGCAGATGGGAAGTGGAGAAATCCGCTTCCTTTTTTCATACAGGAAAATATGAATGCAAAGAGAGGATGATTCCATGAAACAAGTTTTTTTCAGAATACTGGCGGTTATATCGGTACTGGCTTTTCTTCTTACCGGATGTGCAGATAAAATAAAGTCTGAGCCGGAAGAAGAGCAGACACAGGCAAAGCCTGCCAGTGGTTTGGGAAAAGCCTCGGGTGGGGAAGCAAAACACGTACGTCTGGAAGACGATTATTATGATTATATCAACGGACAGATGTTAGGAGAAATTCACATTCCTGGCGATGCAGGCGGCTGGAGCCAGTTTTACAAGCTGGACAGGGAGGCATATGAAATTTTAAATGAAGTGCTGCGTGAGTCTGTTAAAAACAGAAAAAATGAAGCAGATGGGTCGCTGGAACAAAAAATTGCCGATCTCTATCTGACAGGAATGGATATGGAAGGAAGACGGGCTGCCGGATTTGGGGGACTGGCTGTTTACATGGACGGTATCAGCCGTGCTTCCACGATAGAGGAGTATTTAGAACAGACAGGAAAAATCTATGATGATCTGGGCGTGGGAAGTATTATCCTGCCTCAGTGGTCTGAGGATATGAGCAATTCTACCCGCTATGCCCTGTATTTCGACGGTGCAGATCTTGGACCCGGAAAAGAGACATTAGAGGATACCGATCAGGAAGAGCTGATGAGCCATTATCGGAATTATATTTCTCAGATTATGGGATTTACAGGAATGAAGAAAGAAGACGCGGATAAGTCTGCATCCGATATTTTAAAGCTGCAGAAGGATCTGGCTGGAAGTGCACTTCCTCTCAGCAAACAGGGAGATCCAAATGTCATTTATAATCCATATTCCAGAGAAGAACTAAAGAAGCTGTTTCCGGATGGAACAATGGAAACCTTTTTAAAGGCTGCAGGGCTGGACAAACCGGACACATACATCGTTGTTGAGGAAGACCAGATGAAAAAGATCAGTGGATATTTAAACCAGGAATCCCTCCCGCTTTTAAAACAGTATACCATATTCTCCCTGGTGAATGATTTTGCGCCCAGTCTGACTCCTGAAATCAGAGACAGCTATCTGGAATGGAATAATTTAAGAAAAGGAATTAAAGAAAGAAAAACAGATGAAAAGCTGGCAAGCGAGCTGACGCAGAACATACTGGGATTTGAATTCGGCAGACTTTATGTTGATAAATGCTTTTCCCAGTCGGATAAAAAAGAAATTGAGTCCATGATCCGCATGATTCTCATCTCCTATAAAAAGCAGATTGAAAATCTGTCCTGGATGAGTGATGAGACAAAGGCTTCTGCAATAAGAAAGCTGGACCATATGAATCTTAAAGTAGGCTATCCGGACAAATGGCCAGATGATTATAAAGAGGCCATGGTAGTATCAGCGGAAGACGGGGGAAATTTAATTGATAATGTTCTTTCTCTCCAGAAAGCCATGATTGAGGTTAATAAAAAGAAATTCAGCCAACCTGTGGATAAAGGCGAGTGGGGTATGACTCCCCAGACTGTAAATGCTTATTACAATCCCACAGCCAATGAGATCGTATTTCCGGCGGCAATTCTCCAATCCCCCTTTTATGATTCCAAGGCAGATTTTGCTTCCAATTTAGGCGGAATCGGAATGGTTATGGCCCATGAGGTGAGCCATGCATTTGATTCTTCCGGTTCCCTTTACGATGAAAATGGAAATTATCATGTATGGTGGACGAAGGAGGACCGGGCGAAATTCAATGAACTTGCCAAACAGGTGGAGGAATACTACAGCGGAATGGAGGGATTTCAGGGGAGAAAAGTAAACGGAGCCCAGACGCTGAATGAAAACATCGCTGATCTGGGGTCCATGGCCTGTATTACGGCAATTGCAGGAGAAAAGGGCGGCGATTTAAAACTTTTATTCCGCCAGTATGCAACCATCTGGGCTTCCAAGTATACTCCGGAAACGATGATTGACCGTCTTAATACGGATCCCCATTCTCCGGCAAAAGCCAGAGTTAATGGAGTACTAAGCGCCACAGATGCATTTTATAAAACGTATCCGGAAATAAAAGAAGGTGACGCCATGTATGTGTCTCCTGAAAAGAGGGTAAAAATCTGGTAGAAGGGAATATCAGGAAGGCTGCGGCAGCGTAAATTATATGCCGCAGTTTTTGTGATTTTATGTGCATCTGAAAATATACAATTTGATAATGAGAAAATAAATCAATAAAAATCTTGACAACAGACGAAAGTTAGAATATACTAACTCATGAGAAATGGGAATGATTATCAATAATAAAAAGAAAGAAGATGACGAATGATGCCTTTAACAATGGTGAAAGCAGGAGAGCCTAACGTAATTCGTAAAATCGGCGGCAAAGAAGAAACAAGACGTTTTCTTGAAAACCTGGGTTTTGTTACCGGCACAATTGTGACTGTTGTTTCTGAAATCAGTGGAAACATGATTGTTAACGTAAAAGATTCCAGAGTCGCCATAGGTAAAGATATGGCTAATAAAATCATGGTGGAATAAAAAGGAGAAAAGGCGATGACATTAAAGGAAATTCCATGCGGTAAAACCGTGAAGGTAACCAGGTTAAGCGGAGAAGGTCCCGTTAAAAGACGAATTATGGATATGGGAATCACAAAAGGTGTTGATATTTTTGTGAGAAAGGTAGCTCCTTTTGGTGATCCGGTTGAAGTAACCGTAAGAGGTTATGAGCTGTCCTTACGTAAAGCGGATGCAGAAATGATCAATGTGGAGTAATTTTTTTTACATATTAGTTAGGTGAGACTAATACCAGACAAATCAATTGCTGACAGGCAGAAAGAGGTAGAGTATGTCAATTAAAATTGCATTAGCAGGTAATCCCAACTGCGGAAAGACGACGTTGT
>JAEWPQ010000146.1 GCA_023460575.1 Bacillota bacterium | reverse complement strand
CACAAAGAGGGTGATCCTTTGGCAAAATGACATAATAGGGATCTCTTACCAGCGGGGTCTCATTCTCCTTTTTGTTTGATTCCGCAGAGATGGCGCAGTCAATTACATCTTTCGAGAACCAGTCTTTCATAATTTCGTAATTAATGGCATCGTTCAGGAATACATCCACCTGAGGATATTTTTTTCTGAATTCTATAATTATCTGAGGCATCCATCTGACTGCAACACTTGTGATAACGCCAATACGGATCTTGCCATGCTGAATGCTCTCTTCTCCTGCCAGCTGCCTTATGATTTCTTCCTTTTCTGTCAATTCCTTCGCCGCCGAATAAATTCTTTCCCCTTCTTCCGTTAATGAAACTCCATTTCTTCCTCTGTAAAGCAGCTTAATTCCCAGTTCCTCTTCCATGGAAGAAATCATGTGGCTGGCCGCAGTCTGTGAATAACTAAGCTGTGCTGCCGCCTTGGAAAGATTCCCGGTTTCTGCTGCTTTTACAAACAGAATATATTTATTTACATCCATATGATTATCCTCTCTGCTTTTACCTTGTCTAATTATACATGAAATTCTTTCATGATACTATTGAAATTTTAGCATTATATTAAGAAAATAATTCATGGTAAAATCAAGAAAAACACACCTATAACGGAGGACATAATGAACATAGCAATTCTTGGCGCAGGAGCCATGGGCAGTCTGTATGCCAGCTATCTGGCGCCCTTTCATTCAGTTACACTGCTTGACAGCTGTGCGCCCTTAGTAGAACATATTAATGCAAAGGGACTGATTAAGGTCAGCCATGACCATAAAGAGATACCATTGAAAGCAAAAGCAGCATTAAGCGGAACCAGTCTTGGTTATCAGGATCTGGTTATTGTTTTTGTAAAAGGAATTCATACCTATGAAGCCATGAAAAACAACCAGTCACTTTTAGGACCGGATACCATCGTAATGACACTACAAAACGGTGCCGGCAATAACCGGGACATCGCACAGTTTGTCCCAAGAGAACGGATTATCGTGGGCACCAGCAGCCACAACAGTGTCTCCCTGGAAACAGGGAAATTCTATCACTCCGGCTGCGGACCAACCAACATCGGTCCTGATCTTCCCTGTGAAAGCTCCTTACGTGATGTAAAAAAAGCGGCCCAGGCTTTGGAAGAAAGCGGACTTACTGTAAATATCATAGATAATATCCAGTACGTACTCTGGCAGAAGCTGGTTATAAACTGCGGCATCAATGCTTTAAGCACACTGATGCAGTGCAGGATCGGAGAAATCTATACGAATCCTTATCTGTGGGATTTATGCAAAAGAATTGTTTATGAGTGTGTATTGATTGCAGAAGCAGACGGTACTTATCTTGACCGAAAGGAAGCACTTCTGGCTGTTTCAAGGGTATGTGAAAATGATGCCAGCGGATTTGCCAGCATGTATCAGGACAGACAGAATAAGCGGCTGACGGAAATTGACAGAATAAACGGAGTTGTCGCCAATCTGGGAAGCGAGTACAAAATCCCTGCCCCCTGCAATACCATGCTTGTCACCCAGATTCATGCAATTGAGCAGATGTATTCCAGACAATAAACCTTCCATGGGGTACGTTGTACCCCATATTCATTGACAACGAAAACGTTCTGTGCCATAGTTAAAGCATCAGTTATTATACCTGCTATGGAGACTTCTCATGAAAAACATTCCCAACTTAATTACCGCGGTCCGCCTTGTCCTGTCAGTACTTTTATTTTTTATCACAGATAACTGGACTCTTTTTCTTATAATTTATTTTCTCTGCGGAGCAAGTGATGTTCTTGACGGCTTCCTTGCCAGGAAGTTTCACTTACAGACCAGAACAGGCGCCAGACTGGATAGTCTGGCTGACTTCATATTTTTCTTTGCTGCCTTTTTCCGAATGCTGTTTTCCTATGGACTGGCGATACCGGTTCCGGTTATCTGGGGAACAGTTCTGATTGCACTGATCCGGTTTTTAAACCTGTTTATAACAAGAAAAAAATTCAGACTGCCTGGTATACTCCACACCATTGGAAATAAGCTTTCCGGAATCATTTTCTTTTTTGCGTGTCCGGCTGCTGTTTACATGGGAAGTCTTCCGGTCTGGGTTATTTTTATTCCCCTGCTCTCTGCGCTGGAAGAAACATTTATTATACTGAAAACAGATTCTTATGATCCTGATATCAGGAGTTTCCATGATCTGCTAAAAAAATAGTATTAAAAAAGCCCGATATCAGTCAGGCTTAATTTTTCCTTCATTATAATGTTTCCGGCAGAGAGATACATACTTATCATTTGCTCCCATCAGGATCTGCTCTCCGTTTCTCACAACGTTACCGTTTCCATCAATTCTTGCAGTCATCCCTGCACGGCTTCCGCACCAGCAGACTGTTTTTAATTCCGAAATATCATCGGCCAGTTCCATGAGACGTTTGGAGCCTGGAAAAAGATGGGAAGTAAAATCCGTCCGTAAGCCATAACAAAAAACCGGTATCTCATACTGATCTACGATATAGGCCAGCTTATCAATATCTGCTTCTGCAAGAAACTGTGCTTCATCTATTATTATAACATCGAATTCTTTTAGTTGTTTTGAATCATATTTATCCAATTCAGACCATACAATGCATTCAGCCTCCAGACCAATCCTTGATCTGATCTTATTAATCCCATCCCTGGTTTCAATGTCCGGCTTAACCAGTAAAACCTGTTTTCCCTTTTCTATAAAGTTATATCTTGTCATCAATGCATTTGCTGTCTTTGAACTGCCCATGGCCCCATATCTGAAATATAATTTAGCCATTCCTGTCTCCTTTATCGTAAATGAAGTTTTTCTGTGATTTTTTATTCCAGTTATAAAGCGTTAAATCCGCCAGTTGCATTTTATCATAGACAGAAGCGGAAGTCCATAAGGAATGAATATGCTGGTTTTTATTCTTTATAACAAATAACAGGAACACCTGCTTCTATATACTTATATATTGTTTTCGCAAGATAATATGGAGCATTGACACAGCCATGAGTACCGGTTTTCTTATAAATTTCACCTCCGAATGCCCGCCTCCAATTAGCATCATGAATGCCCATATTTCCATAAAATGGCATCCAGAACTGAACACCTGCTGCGTAGCCCGGACCTGTTAAAACCGTGCCTTCCTGCTTATAGTTAAGCATGTATGTTCCGGTTACTGTTGCATTTCCTCTGTTTGGATTTCCCGTAACCACCGGCCCCTGCACAATCAGCATACCATCTTTATAAAACCACAAATGCTGTCTGGTAATGTTTATTTCCACATACGTGTTTCCAATTTCGTTCCCTGCTCTCGATGCCGCTTTTTGAATATATGCAGGTTCTCTCATAAGCATCCGTCCGGAACTGATATTTTCAAACAATGCTTCTGTCTCGGCCTCCTGATCTATTTTCCATCCATATATCCCGCCCTCAACATTTACCAGCGTTCCAAGAGACGTTTTGAAACTCCTTTTCACTCCCACTGTATCATATTTTTCCCCCAATGCCTTTACATAAGCACCAACTTCAACTTTGTCCAATACAATATCCAGATTTTCATTTACTGTAATCCAGTTATGTATCACATTCCCATCCACCACTTCTCTTTTACTGCCGAATAGATAAATGATATGTGTGGAAACATACTTATTTAAATATCTAAGTGTTATAAATGTTTTGGGGGTATTCATGGTATATACGGGATTCATGTAACAGGAGTATGCTTCCAGATCAAGTCTTGTCGCCCCTCTAATAAGACAGTCTATGACAGCTGTCTTTAGTTGTACCTTTTTTATATGATTGCCGTATATTTCCTTCACCAGCTGATAATGGCCATCTAAATAGTGATAGGAAACATTTTCAGGTTCAATTCTTGCCTGACTGAAGCAGTTTAATTTATTTAAAGCTGCATTCAGCTTATTTTCATTGTATAAAAACAGATCCTCTGCATACAATTCCTGTCTTTTAAATAAAGATTCCAGCCAGTGAAATGCCTCCTGATCATACATCGCGTCCTTTACATACATTCTGTTTTTATATTCCAGCCCTGCCTCGTGACCAGTAATCTGGTCGGACATACCATCTCGTTCAACCAGAAGGAGTTTATAATGTTCAGCATATTTTTTTAAGCTCTGATCCGCCTGTTTTACATTTTTCAAGGAAACATCAGCTCCATTTATCGTAGTAGAAAAAAAGAAATGGCTGGTAAAATAAAAAGAAATGAGTAAATAAACTAACAGCACAGCAGCGACTGCGATTCCCAGAAGTTCTAATGCCTCCCTCTTTTCGCAAGCGCTCATTTTTTCATACCTCATTCCAACTTACCCTCACTTTTAAACTATGCACTGGGATCATATCATTTTATGTTTCGGTCATCTCTTTTAATACCGGCTGCATTGAAAAGCAGTAAAATACACCTGCATCACAATTACATATTTCCTATTCAATCGTACATACTTCATTTTGAGGTGACCATATGGATTTTTTGAATCTGTTTCAGTTTGTTTTTCGCTGTTTAACTGCAGTTATGGGATTTTATTATTTATTAAAACAAAAATACAAAATAATGGGGACATTGATTCTGGTTCTGGCATTATCTTTTTTACCTGAATTTTCAAACTGGTTTATGGGAATAGGGATAGATCCGTACAGTATTATTATTTATCTGATCGTCCTGTTTATGGCATTATTTCTTGGCAGTTGCCTGGGTTATTACGACCGGTATTCATGGTGGGACCGTACAATTCATTTTCTCTCCGGAGTTGGATTTGTTGGATTTGGAGCAGCAATTATTAAAACAAATGCTGATTCAAAAAAAGCTGTAATCCTGCTTTTTGGATTTACTTTTTCCGTAACTCTCCACATAATCTGGGAAGTTCTTGAATATGTAAGCGATTGTCTGTCACATGGAAATGCCCAGCGGTGGCAGAAAATTCATTCTTCCGTTAATCACGTATCGGAAAAAGCGCTGCAGCCGGCCGGTCTGGTGGATACCATGAACGACACTCTCTATTGTATGACCGGAGCCGCAGCGGCTGCAGCTGTGTGGTGGTTTTTCATATAATTCTAATTCCATCTGGCTTAAACTGGATATGAACTATAGCATGATATTTTTAAATGATAGGTATACTAAAATTAATTCACAACAAAAGGAGGCATATATGAGCAGAGATAATTCCAAAAAGAGTACCAGCAACCATAAAAAGGAAGACGGAACCTTTCATTCAAAGCATATTAATCACAATCCCCAGGCAGAAAGCGCCAGAGCCGTATTTGGGTTAAAGGAAGATAATTCAAAGAGATAAAAAGCACAAAATTTACAGACGGTTTGTAAGGAGGATTTATGCATGGCTAATTACACGGGTATTGTTAAATGGTTTGATAACGAAAGAGGCTACGGCTTCATCTCAACCAATGATGGTCAGGATGTTTTCGTACACCATTCCCAAGTGAAAGAAAAAACTCATAATAAAGATTTGCACGAAGGTGAGTCTGTTAATTTTGACATCAGAAAAGATGATAAAGGCTTAAGCGCTTTAAATGTCCAAAAAAACGATTAAAACCACAAGGAGGTGTCCTATGAACAGAATTCATTATGAAACATCAGGCATACAGAATACAGAAATTAAAACCCAGCTTAAAAATGCATTAGATAAGATAGATGGAGTATCTATGGTCAATATCGATGTGGCAAGAGGCTCCATTGAAGTAGGTTATAATCAATCAGCGGATGAAAATTCAATTAAGTCCTGTATTGAAACGGTTGGCTGCGAGATAACGGGCCAGTCGAGTGAAACTTCTTAGACAGAATTCCTGTCTCCGGGAATATTAACTCTCCCCAAAATTTGTAATTTACATGATCCCCCTGCCAAGTACGTATTTAATGAAGCAGGGGGATCTTAACCAGTGCTACACAGCACCTCTGTCAAAGCACGTTCCCAAGTAACGCTTACAGGCATCTTTCATTTTGGTCATCTCTTCGGTACTCTGATAAATACTAAACAGATTACTCCGTGATATATTCGTAAGTTTGGAGAAAATTGCCGTATACACATCATCTTCATTTGTGCTATAATATAAATATCAAACATGTGGTTTGCTTTACAGGGACATAAGTCCGGTTTTAGTAAATCACATTTTTTTATTAGAAAGAGGTGAATATTATAAATATAGGTGATGTTATCATATACGGTAGGCATGGTATTTGTAAGGTTACTGGATTAAAGGATATGTGCATGGATGAATTAATGCGTCCATATTATGTACTCAAACCCGTTTATCATACAACCGCGACAGTATACGTTTCAGCTATAAGCGGCAAAAGCAAAACAGAAATCCGCAACCTGCTGTCTACCGATGAAATTTTTTCTCTAGTTAAAAAAATGTCTGGTAAAAATTTCAGTTGGAACAATGATAATCGCAAGCGCAAAGAATTATACGGACAGATTCTTGCTGATGGTAACCATTCCGAACTTATAAAAATGATAAAAACGCTACATTTCCACAAACAGGAGTTAAAAGACAAAAACAAAAATAATAAACTACAGATCTCTGATGAAGACTTTCTTAAAGACGCCGAAAAAACACTTTGCGAGGAATTTGCTTACGTGTTGAACATCAATCGTGAAGACGTAATACCGCTTATCTATGACCAGAGTTTCTAATTATTTATTGTGATTCCTTATTAACGTGTCATAAACTTAGATTACTTTTTAAATTTTTCTTGACTTTTTCAGACTGTCGTGATATATTTTATTTATATTTTAATAAAGTCTTGATTTCGCATGTATATGTAAGTCATTATTCTATTGATGATTTACATATATATGCGATTTTTAGTTTTAGCAAATATAATATTATAATTAAGGAGGTATCTTTCATGAAAAAAGGTACTGTAAAATGGTTTAACGCACAGAAGGGTTTTGGATTTATTTGTGATGAAGAAGGCAACGATATATTCGTTCATTTTTCAGGTCTTGCTATGGACGGATTTAAGTCTTTAGATGATGGTCAGTCTGTAACATTTGACGTAACAGAAGGTAATCGTGGATTACAGGCTGTTAATGTTTATACCGTATAAAACCGTGTAAAAAAAAAGATTGCTTTTAAGCAGTCTTTTTTTATTTCCTTCAACATTTCCCCATATCGTTATAAATCTGAACCTTCTTTACCTTAGGCAATATTTATACATCTATAAACAACCAAAATGTATTTATAAGCTATAATCGTTTATAAAATACCACTATTACTCATTCACAGTTTTTTCACAAGACGTACAAAAAATATTTACATCTTCTACAAACTTACTTCACATCTCTCCTATATACTTAATTATAGAAACAAGAAATACTCCAAACTTGTTTTATAAAACTTTTTTTCATAACTCGCCGGTGGAACCCACATTTCACCGGCTCCTCCCTTTTTATCCCCATTTTCTTTTCCATTCCTTTCCAATTCCCTTATATCCTCTAAATTCAGTTGCAAAGATGCTCTTTCTATTATAGAATAGGAAAAGTGCACCTGGCATATGCAGATTTGGAGGAAATTATACATGAAGAAAAATGCAATCGTAGGACAGTCCGGCGGGCCAACCGCTGTGATTAACGCAAGCCTTTACGGCGTCATAAAAGAAGGGATGGCTCACGAAGAGATCAGCCGGGTTTATGGCATGATCAATGGCATAGAAGGCTTCATGTCCGGAAATTATATGGATCTGACCAATGATTTAACATCGGAGGAACTGGAGTTATTAAAGCTTACACCTGCAGCTTATCTCGGTTCCTGCCGTTATAAACTGCCTGATGATTTATCATCTCCATTCTACCCGGCACTGTTTGAGAAATTCCGCGCCATGGAGATCGGTTATTTCTTTTATATCGGCGGGAATGATTCTATGGATACTGTAAGCAAGCTTTCCCGTTACGCTTTCCATCACAAAAGCAGCATCCGTTTTATCGGAATTCCAAAGACAATTGACAACGATCTGATTCATACAGACCATACACCGGGTTTTGGAAGTGCAGCCAAATATGTAGCGGACACCGTTCGTGAAATTGTTTTGGATTCCTGTGTTTACCAGCAAAAGTCAGTAACGATTGTGGAACTGATGGGGCGTCATGCAGGCTGGCTTACTGCAGCCAGCGTACTTGCGAGAAAGTTTGAAGGTGATAATCCTGTTCTCATCTATCTGCCTGAAGCCGCATTTGACTTTGAACAGTTTGCTGATGACGTGGACAAGGCTTTATCCAAAAAGAGCTCTGTCATTGTCTGTATTTCCGAAGGCATTTCTGATGCAAATGGGAAATTTATCTGTGAGTACACAGACGAAGTCCGTACCGATACCTTCGGCCACAAGATGCTGGCCGGAAGTGGTAAAATGCTGGAGAATTTCGTCCGCAACCGTTTTGGTGTAAAGGTTCGCTCTGTTGAGCTTAATGTGAGCCAGCGCTGCAGCGGTATGCTTGCATCGGCAACAGATATTGAAGAGGCCGTCACTGCCGGAAGGGAAGGTATCAAAGCTTCCTTAAACGGAGCCACAGGCATGATGATCGCTTTCAAACGTATTTCCAATTCCCCTTATAAGATGGAATGCGTTACTGTAGATGTAAATGAAGTGTGCAATAAGGAGAAGCTCTTTCCTTCCCAGTGGATTTGTGATCACGGTACCAATGTGACAGAGGACTTCCTAACCTATGCTTTACCCTTGATTCAGGGTGAACCAGACAGGATTATAAAGGATGGAAGACCTCTCTATCTGTACAGATCATAAAAAAGGATTTTTCATAGGAAAAACGGCTGGTTTTATGCTGACAACACAAAGTCAGATTAAATCAGCCATTTTTTTGTTAATAATATATTTTCTCAATTAAGTGTTCTTCTATCAGATCTTCACCCTTTTTCCCTATACGAATTACATGTTTTATATTTTATTTACTATTTTTATTAAACAGGTAATTTTTTTCATGTTTGCCTCATATGCTTATAATAATAGATATTTCTATTTTCTAACGCACTTATGGGAGAAAATGAACAATGGACGGAGATGTTTTTTTAGACCGCATACCATGCGGCATACTTAAGTTAAAGACAGAAGGCAGATTTCCAGTTATTTATTCAAATTCATCTATAAAAAGCTGGTTTCAGTCTCCTTCCTGTCTTGAAGATATGATTTGTGAATCAGAATTTGGCGAAATTTCAGAAAAGATTCACAATCATATGGAGCTTGGATCCCGGATATTCAGACTGGAATTCAGAGCCAAAACAATGGATGACCACTGCTGGTTCTCCATGGATTTTCATTTTATACAGGAAGAAGAGTTATTCTATTGTTCTGTATCGGATATTACCTGGCTGAAAAAAAGTATGGAAAGTCTTAAAGTTCAGGAGGAACAATACCGCCTTGCAAGCCGTCATTCCGGATGTATTGTATGCATCTATGATATCCCAAACAGAACCCTTTCTCCTTCCTCAGAATTTACCAGAAACTTTTCAGCTCCTTACACCATGCCCCTTTCTCCTGATTATTTAATTGAAAATGGCATTGTACATAAGGAAAGTATGAAAGATTTTCAGGAATTTTATGAAGAAATGGAGCGGGGTACTCCGGAAGGGGAATGTGTTGTCAGACTTAAGACCGGATCCGGAAAATACCACTGGTTCTCAAAGCACTATTCACTGGTATATACGGAAGAAAAAAAGCCCCTGCGAGGTATCATTTCCTATCAGGATATTACGGATCAATACGAAAAAGAACTGGCTTATCAGCGTTGGGCGGAGTATATGCGGGAGCAGAAAAAAGACTGCATCGGTTATTACGAGTACAATACAAAGTCGGATCTCTTTGAGGAAATAATCGGAGAAATGACCTGTAATGTTCCCGAGGATGCCAAAAAATCTTTTTCTGATATCATGAATTACATTGCAGAGCATGAGATTTATGAGGAAGATAAAGAACTTTACTTAAATTTTTTCAACAAGGAGTATTTACTTTTTCAGTACTGCCAGGGCAACCGCTCTCTCCGGCTGGAACATCGCCGTTTAAGGGCTGATGGCAGTGTCTGCTGGACACTTGGTATGGTACAGATTGTCACAGACCCTTATACAGACACCATCAAAGCTTTTATTCTGATCAAAGATATTGATGCTTCAAAGAGGGAGACACTGACTTTACACGAACTGTCCAGGCAGGACTGTCTGACCGGACTGTTAAACAGATCAGCTGCAATCCACGCGATCCGTCTTATTTTAAACAACAGCAAGGGGCATCACATCCTTATTATGCTGGACATTGATCAGTTTAAACAGTTAAATGACAGCTATGGGCACCAGTTTGGAGATAAGGCACTTCATCGGGCCGCATCAAGGCTTAAATCTGCGCTCAGGAGAGAGGATATCTTTGGCCGCTTAGGAGGCGATGAATTTATAATTCTTCTGAAAGATGTCTCTTACAGTATGGATTTATATTCACGTTTAGAAAATTTATGCAGCCTGGTGGGGAGTGCCCTGGAACCGGAAGTTCATATATCCGGAAGTCTTGGAACAGCCGCCTATCCTGAGGATGGAGTCACATTTGAAGAATTATACAGAAAAGCGGATATTGCACTTTATCATGCAAAAAAACATGGCCGAAATCAGTATTCTGTTTATGAGCCAGGGATGTACATGGTAAATAGTGAATAATTAAAAGAGAGGTGTCTTGTCAGGCTGATTTTTGGATTACAGCCGGCGGCACCTCTCTTCGTTACTATTAATGGTAGTAAAAAATGCCCTGCATTTCTCATACAGGACATTTTCAATATGCAGAAGAAGGGACTTGAACCCTCAAGGTATTGCTACCACACGGACCTGAACCGTGCGCGTCTGCCAATTCCGCCACTTCTGCTTTTACAATTGCACAAATTGACGAATCAATTCGTACAATTATAATACTATACTTTTCCAAAATAAGCAAGCACTTTTTTTATTTATGTTGATTCCTATGGGTCAGAATGTAAGACGCCGCATTTATACCTGCAATTGCACCGTCAGAAACTGCAGTGGCCACCTGGCGAATCTGCTTCACCCGAATATCTCCGGCTGCATAGACACCTGCTACTACTGTTTCCATTTTTTCATTTGCAGGTATATAGTGGTCCACAAGATCCAGTTCTTTGTATAAATCTGTATTGGGAGTTGTTCCAATATAAGTAAATATGCCACACCCTGGATCTTCAATGCGCTCTTTTTCTCCCGTTACCACATCAGTCAGTTCCAATGCTTCCACTTGGTCTTTACCGGTAACTGCTGTGAGATTTTTTCCCAATTTTATTTCTGCATTTTCCAGTAATTCAAACTTTTTTGTAAATTCATAAATCGCCCCAGGCTTATCCTCAAAATGAATAACTGTTAGTTTCCTGGCAATTCCGGCCAGATAAAGTGCTTCTTTAAAAGCACCATCTCCTCCACCCACCACATAGATGTTCCTGCCCGCATACATTTTCCCGTCCTTCGAAGCTTTTAAACCCATACCTTTTCCCAAAAGTTGTTTCTCCCCCGGTATATTAAGACTCTTGAAAGAGGAGCCATTTGCCAGTATAATTGCTGCTGACTCATAAGTATTGTGATCTGTCACCACCTTTTTCTCATTTCCATACAGGCATACCTGTATGACAGTCTCATACTGTATATGGACTCCAGCATTTAGCGCCTGGCTTTCCAGTCGTTTTGCAAAAGTATAGCCTGACTCGTTCTCTATTAAAGCAGAATAATGGGTTACTGTGGATACTTTCCCTATAATGCCTCCAACCAGCTCTTTCTCCAGTACCAGTACCTTAACTCCCCTGCTGGCTGCATAAATTGATGAACTAATACCCGCAGGCCCTCCGCCAATCACAATCAGATCATATCTCATTTTCTTATCCTTTCTCTTGCAATAGCCTTGTTTCACTGCTGCTTCATTTTATGATCTGATTATAGCATTCTATAATGATAAGTTAAAATTATTTATTTTTATTTTACCATTACAAATATTTATTATTATGATTAAAATGTGCACAAAAAAAGCAGTTCTTCACGAATGAAAAACTGCCTGCTAATGCGGGAGATGGGACTTGAACCCACACGATCATACAACCACAAGATCCTTAGTCTTGCCTGTCTGCCAATTCCAGCACTCCCGCATGTCATATAATAGAAAACCTTACAGCCATGACATTCAATA
>JAEWPQ010000145.1 GCA_023460575.1 Bacillota bacterium | reverse complement strand
AAGACTGCTTCCCAGATGGTGATGTCAGTTCTTCTGATTTTAAATATACCTGCGCTGTCTATTGTTACCTATGCTTTTATCTGGATTGCGACAGTACTCACAGTGGTTTCTCTTGTTGATTATATAGCAAAAAATTATCGTGTTCTTATGGAAGGGAGTATGTAATCATGATTGTTGAACTTATTTCGGTTGGAACAGAGATTCTTCTTGGAAACATTGTTAATACAAACACCCAGTATCTCGCGGAAAAATGTGCACTTTTAGGGCTTTCCATGTATCACCAGGTAACGGTTGGAGATAACAGGGAGCGGCTTTTTGCGGCACTTGAAACAGCACTCAACCGTTCTGATGTGGTAATTCTTACCGGAGGTCTTGGACCCACAGAAGATGATCTGACTAAGGAAGTATGTGCAGAAGTGATGGGATTTGAACTGGCAGAAGATGCGCATACCAGAGAACGGATCGAAAACTTTTTTAAAAATAATATATATAAAGAAATACCGGATAACAACTGGAAACAGGCCATGGTACCTCAGGGATCAACCGTACTCGACAACAGCAATGGAACTGCTCCGGGACTTATTATGGAGAAGAACGGAAAAACTGCCATTCTTCTTCCGGGACCGCCTAACGAGTTGAAACCGTTATTTACAGAACAGGTATTCCCATATTTACAAAACCGTCAGCCGGAAGTAATCCGCTCCCAGATGATTAAAATATGTGGCTACGGCGAAAGTCAGGTAGAAGATAAGCTGATTGATTTAATCAACACCCAGACCAATCCTACCATTGCCACTTATGCCAAAACAGCAGAGGTTCATTTAAGAGTGACAGCCAAGGCAGACAATGAGGAAGCTGCAAAAAATCTCCTTAAACCCGTTGTCAAAGAGATTAAAAGCCGGTTTGAAAATGCTGTATATACAACCAAGGAAGAAGAAACTCTTGAGATGGCAGTTGTTCGGCTTTTAAAGAAATATGAACTGACAGTTACAACGGCAGAATCCTGTACAGGCGGCCTGATCGCCGGAAGACTGGTTAATGTTCCTGGAGCTTCAGAGGTATTCCGGGAGGGATTTATCACTTATTCCAACAAGGCGAAAAGAAAATCTTTAGATGTGAGCAAAGGTACTTTAAAAAAATATGGGGCAGTCAGTGAACAGGCAGCCAAAGAGATGGCAACCGGAGGTGTGTTTGCAACAGACGCAGATGCATGCATTGCAGTGACCGGGATTGCCGGGCCTGATGCAGAAGGGGAAAAGCCTGTAGGACTCGTATATATAGCCTGTTATATGAAGGACAAAGTAAAAGTGGAGGAATACCACTTTAAAGGAAACCGTGAGAAAATCAGGGAACAGTCTGTAGTGAAGGCCCTTGATTTCTTAAGAAGATCCATCCTGTCCAATTATCATTAATAACCCCCGAGAGGAGACACGCGTGGAAACCCGTTTAATGAAAAAGCAGATGACTGCTGCTTATCAGTATTCTTATGTTAGGCTTGTTTTAAATTACTATACATTATTGGAGACCGTTGCAGAAGAAGCACCCGGGTCCCGGGATATGACTGCTTACTTAAGACGGTTAAACAGCCTTATGGGTGATTATATCTCCGGAAGTGATGCAGAAAAGGATCTGCTGGCACTGAGAAAAGATATCACTCATGAAGTGGAGGTACTGACATCCTTTGCAGACTGTTTTCAGATTTATGAGTATATTTTAAACCGAATGGAACGCAAATTTACTCATTCCGGTATAATAATTGCCGGAGAAGATGTATTTTTAAAGAAGCTGCTGGAATTTATAACAGGTACCAGTGACTCCGCTGTTATGAACGGACGAATCAAACAGGTAATCGGCCAGCTTCCTGTACGTCTGACAAAACAGAAGTTTTACAGCCTTCTTATGGAGGGGCTTTCCGTTTATATCGGTTCTCCAAGGGAGAATCTCCGTGACATGCTGTATACCCTCCGTACGGAGTCCATGGTTTCTCTTCCTGAAGGAATGGAAGATGGTCACAAGGAAATTTATGAAATCTTGCAGCAGTTTAAGCATATGGATTACCGGAACATGACCTTTGAAGGTTATGAAGAGGCTGCGGCAAAATTGGCCTATGCAAGCCAGGTGCTTACGGAAGAATCCGGTTATTACGTGATGATTCAGGATCTGATAAACGATTTGTGTGTACTTATGTATGCCCGGCCGGACGCTGTGATTGATGTCAGTGAGGAGGCTTTTTACCGTTCTGTATTAAGCAGCATTCTGACTAAATTTAATCAGGAAGATTTTTCTGTTACTGATGAAGAATTCCTTGACCAGCTGACCCAGCTGGAGGGCAGACAGGAAGTTTATTATGAACGGTATTTAAGAGTAGAAGTTCTTAAGGAAGAGGAACAGTCTCCTGATGATCCGGACTATATCCGTTCTATGAATGTGGACAGGCTGTTGTCTGGAAGCAGCTTTGCAGAACTGATGATTCCGGGGAAGGAGAAAGCTACTCTGTCCAGTGATGGAGACGCAGTTGTCGACAAGAACTTTCTGGATCAGGAAGCAGAAGCTTATATTCATGAGCTGGACCAGCTTTTTGCAGATGCACCAAAGCCGGTTGTTCGTGCTGTAATGGCTAAGATTTTATCGGATCTGCCTGTTTACTTTAATTCGATAGACGAAATCCAGGAATACATGAAGGGCAGTCTTAGCAGCTGTCTGGATCAGGCTGAAAAAGAAACATGCATGGAATTATTGGAAGAGCTGATGGATTATGAAAATAAGCTGGTATAACCGTTTATACGTCGGAGATAAAGCAAAGAAGAAACGTTACCGGATCATTCAGGGAATCAGGAAGGGGAAACCAGGTTTGGATATTTATGTGATTACACCCGCTTCAAATGGGAATAATATACTTGATATCTATCCAGCTGCTGAAATAATATCCCCATTTTATAAGGGAAAAGAGTTCTTCATAGTGGGCATTGCCGCTGATTACTGGGAAGCTCTGGAAGTGGCCGGACGTGTGATCCATGACTTATACCGGAAAACAGAAGGGTTCAATCTGTCTGATTTTTTAAATAGAAGCCGGTAAGATGTGAGGTGTTCATGCTTCATATAATTTTATTTATATTAAAACTGTCAGGCCTGCTGATCCTGATTCTCTTAGGACTCGTTCTTCTGGCAGCTGTACTGGTACTGTTCGTACCGGTCCGTTACCGCGCAGAAGGATCTTATTTTAAAAAGGTGAAGGGAAATATGAAAATTTCCTGGCTGCTACATATCCTTTCAGTTACGGTTCGGTATGAGGAAGATGTTCTGATTGTAGTCCGTCTGTTTGGATTTCCCATCACGAGACCAAAGAAGATGGATGAAGAACTGAAAGATGCTGAAGAAATTATGGTTCAGGCCATGGAAGTAAAGGAGCCGGAAACCGTAAAGGAAGCGAGACAATTAGGACGGGATGTTAAAAAAACAGTCCTGGGAGAGTCGGAGACACGGCAGCCTGTACTGAAAGATATAAAAGAAACAGAACAAATAAAAAAAGAGTCCTGGCTGCAGGCAATGTTTCGTAAGATAAAGAAGAAATTAATCCATATACTGGAAAAAATTAAGTATTTATACAAAAGAATTTGTGATACACTGAGAAACATGAAAGAGAAGAAAGATGAAATTCAGGCTTTTCTTTCCAACAAAGAAAATCAGAAGACCGCAAAGCTGCTTTACAAACAGGGGAAACGTCTGGTACGTCATATTTTCCCTGTAAAGGGGCATGGTAACGTGACATTTGGATTTGAAGATCCCGGACTGACCGGACAGGCACTTATGGCGGCAAGCCTGCTGTATCCGGTTTTTCATAAGTACTGGAATCTGTATCCGGTTTTTGACCAGTCCGTATTTACCGCAGAAGGCACATTTCGGGGACGAATTCGTCTTGGAACGGTCCTGATCATTGGTTTACGGATGCTTCTTGATAAAAACTTCAGAACTCTGTTAAAGAGATGGCTTCGATAAAGGAGGAATTACGTTCAATGGCAGATAATTATTTTACGTCTACAGTAGAGGCATTGTTTAAAGGTATGGATGCCTTTGTAGCGACAAAAACGGTTGTAGGAGATGCAGTGAAGGTGGATGATACCATTATTCTGCCTTTGGTGGATGTAACCTGCGGAATGGCTGCCGGATCCTTTTCGGAAAACGCGAAAGAGAAGGGTGCCGGAGGAATGCATGCGAAGATGAGCCCAAGTGCCATACTGATTATTCAAAACGGTGTGACAAAGCTGGTGAATATCAAGCAGCAGGATGCAGTGACAAAGATTCTTGACATGGTTCCGGATTTCGTCAACAAATTCACATCCGGGAATAAAGAGGTATCACCGGAAGCGATAAAAGTGGCAGAGGAGATGGCTGCGGCTGCAGAGAAAGAAAAAGCCGAAGAATAAGAAAGGGATAAGCCGCATAGGATATTATATATAGCCTGAATGGATTGAGGGATATTATGAGAAGAGTATGCGGACTTATGCTGTTCTGTTTTGGAGCAGGTATGGCAATCCTACTGTTTATCCCGGCGACGATCGTTACAATTCTGTTTATAATTGGATGTCTGGTACTGGGATATAATCTGTTTTGCTGCTGACAGC
>JAEWPQ010000144.1 GCA_023460575.1 Bacillota bacterium | reverse complement strand
CCGGTTTCCCCTTAAAACGGTCTTTGGTAATTCCAATATCTGCAGCAATGATAACCACATCTGCTTTGGCAATGTCCTCAGGTGTAAGTGCATTCTCAATTCCGATAGATCCCTGTGTCTCTATCTTGATTTCATCCCCCATTTCCCTCGCTGCTCCCTCCAGCTTTTCTTTTGCAATGTAAGTATGTGCAATTCCTGCAATACATGCTGTTATTCCTACTATTTTCACTTTCCTGCCTCCTGTTCTCTTGTTTGTATTGATAATATCATCCTTTTTTTAACCGGTGTAAAAGAACTTATGCCCTTAATTGTGGTAACTTTTTAGTAAAGCCATAACCAGATTAACGCCTATCATACTTTCTTCTCTAATAAAAAAGAACCATCCCACAGGAAGGTTCTTTTCTCTACAAACATTATTTACTTACTTAAGCACAGAAGTTTCTCCATCAGCGCCACACTCCCAACATTGTAGCCGCTGCATGCGTAAACTGCGTTTAACCCCGGGTTCGTAACAATTAAAAGCGGAAGCTTTTCAGGGTCAACATACATCTTACGAGCCAACGGTTCTACCCCCTCATCAAAGTTAAAGTAACCCACCTTGATTCCGGGAATTACATTGAGAACCTTTTGCACGGTTAAATTTTTTAAAGAAGCTTTGCTTTGCAGCAGAAAAATAATCTGGGCATCCAGAGCATTTAAGGAATCCTTTTGCTCCAGCATTTCGTTAAGGACGTGCTCGGTGGGTTCCTGCCCCTCAGATAAGACAGCCAGTATATTGGCCTTCTCAGCCATAAGTTCTGATGCGAAAACCATATGATCGCCCATATGACCTTTCATGTTCACTTCAAAATCATTTATCACATAGTCAACCAGCATATCCTCCATACTTCCAGTCCTAAGACGCATAGAGGCCGTCTTTACTTCATCAGTTTTCAACTCAAATAAATATTCACTGGCATTTTGGTTTCCACTTGGAAGGCGGACGGAAGTTATAAGGCGATATTCTCCAGGTGCTAAATCCAGATTCAAAAAGCCTTCCTTAAACTTTAACCCAGTATAATCCAAAGTTACAAACTGCCCATCTTTTTTCATACCAATGGTCCACGTCTGATAGTAAACCGGCACAATGTCGGTATCTGCTTGCAATAACAGTTTTCCCTTTTCTCCAGTCAGGGGCTTATCTCCTTCTTCCTCTCCAGTTACAGATGCAAAACCGTCATTTTCATATATCTCCGCTTCCAGATTCACAGGGTTAATCCTGGCGGGAATGCCCAAGGTGCGGCAGATCGCTGCAAATAATATTTTCTGGCTAAGGGGATTTCCCTGTAAAAGCTTAAGGCTTCCAACCGGTGTAGAAAAAATCGTCTTATAATCAAGCTTCGGTTCAAAACCTATGTTGTGCTTCACGTACTGCCAAATAGCTCTTGGATTCCTTCGGAATTCTTCCTTTTGCTTCTCATCAAAGAATCCATCAATAAATCCCCGGTAGTCCGTCATCTCTTCCAGCAATATTCTGGGACAGAGTATATACTTCCAATAAACATCCAGTTTCTTGTTTTCTTCCCATATCTTACGGTACGGAACCGCTCCATTTAAATGACTTTCCAGGATATCCGCACTGGCATCCTTATAATCCTTAATAGTCAGACTATCCAGCATGATTTTCCGATCCGGATTCTTATCCTGATTCATAAACCTGTAAATCTCATCAAAATTACCCGCCGATAGCCGTAGAATATGGTTCTGCCCGGAACTTACAGAGTCCTCTTTAAAGTACCCTGCAATCCTTTCCTCCCTCAATTGGTTAGCTCTGTTAATCCTGTCTCTGTTTCTTTGTTTTTGTTCTCTGGTAAGCTTAAATGTATGCATCGGATAGTCCCTGGGAGCTCTTACATCTGTATCAATCCAAACTTCCCGGGAGGATTTCCTTTTTTCATCCCTCAGATACAGCACTGCATGATCTTCCTCTTCTGGTGAAATCCATGCTTCACAGCTAAGTTTTCCTTTACCTGCCCAGACATGTACATCGCCAAGACCAATGGTAATTGTTACCTTACCCTGATTGTCCGTTACCAGGGAAGCTACACTGCAATATTCCGCCATATTAAGTATTTCAATCGAAACCAAAGCGTTTTCTACAGGATTGCTCTCCTCGTCAAGCACCTGTATTTCATAAAATCTGGTCCGGGCATAGGTGGCCGTTTCATTATAATAAACCAGCAAATCCTCCTGTCCCAGACACTCCTTCACTGAATCACCCGAATAATCAGAAAAGGTTCTGGTGTGCACCAGCAATGCCCTGGAAGATGCATTGGTAAACCAGCCCTTATCCAATACTTCCTCCGGTTCACATGCCCCCAGAAAATGCCATTTTCCGTCCACAAATACCTCAACCCATGCGTGGTTATCATCACAATGAGCCCATCTGGGTGTATATACCTGTCTCGCCGGTATGCCCACACTCCGGAAGGCTGTTACTGCAAAGGTGGATTCTTCCCCGCATCTGCCTTTTCCTGATTTATATACGGTTACCGGAGAAATGGTCCTGTTATCGGACGACTCATAAGTTCCGTTTTCTGCACACCAGTAATTGATTTCCAGCACTGCATCTCTCACAGAAAGTCCTTTAACCCGTTCAATTAGCTTATGATAAAAAAACTGACGGCAGTCTTCAATGTTTTCCGTATTGACCCGGTAATACAAAATGTGATGTAAAAAGATATCCTCCGGAATCTCCCGGCACCATTCCATCTGCTCATAAACCATAAGAGAATGCCTTACAAATCCCAGAAATATGTTAAAATCATATTCTCCGGCATCCCTAAGCGGCATCGTACCATATAAAAATTTCATGAGCACCTGTTCTTCAAAACTACAGCCTTCCATGGCTTTCTCAACTTCCCTCTTTAAATCTTTTAAATAGGGAAGCCTGAGTTCATATTTTTCCTGGGCATACCTCTGCAAATGTTCTGTAAACATTACAAATTTTCCTCCGCGTAATCATCTCATTGTATTCTTCCATAAAGCCTTCATCAAACGATTAAAGGATGGTGACCCCGGCCGAATAAAGCCTTTTGCACGTAGCTTCATCTGGACTTGAATCCGTAATAATCCCATCGATGTCATCAATATGGGCAAATTTATAGGAATCATTAAAATAAAATTTATCCTTTTCCATCACCAGATATTTATGCCTGCTGCTGGCAATGGCGGCTTTCTTTGTCAGCCCATCCTCCACCCCCAGAGTAGTAATGGAATTATCCGTAAGATCCAGACCACAGGTCCCGATAAACGCCCGGTCGAAGCTGTACTGCTTGATGATCTCAATGGCCGCCGCTCCCATAAATCCATTGACCGTATGGTACATAATTCCTCCGGTTCCGATAGCGACAATACTGGGATTCACTGCCAGTGTCTGCATAATATCAATCATATTTGTCACTACAGTCACCCGCTTGTGGGACTTGGAAAGCAGATCCGCAACCATGATGTTAGTCGTGGAAATATCCAGAAAAATGGTTTCATTCCCGCTTATGAGATCGAACGCTTTTTGGGCAATTAACATCTTTTTCTCAATATTCGTATCCCTTCGGTCAATTACATCTCTTTTCAGTGGATAATCCTGGGACAATAAAGCTCCCCCATAGGTTCGTTTCAGCTTTCCGGCATTTTCCAGGCTT
>JAEWPQ010000143.1 GCA_023460575.1 Bacillota bacterium | reverse complement strand
GGCTGCACCATCGTAACCGGAGCCGGCTGCATCTCCTTCTGTCATACACAGTATTACAAATGCAGTCATGGTGCAAATGATGATCGTATCAAAGAACACTTCAAACATTGCCCACATTCCCTGTTTTTCCGGTGTGGTATTTTCTGCTGCCCCATGTAAAACCGCCATGCTTCCAAGACCTGCTTCATTGGAGAAAACTCCCCGGGATATACCGTATTGGAGACTCTTACTGATCCCAAAACCAGCTGCTCCTGAAAAAACGGATACAGGCCTAAATGCATCCTGAAAAATAACATGAAAAATATATGGAATTTTATCATAACAGGACATAATAACAACCATGGAAAACAGCATATAAATTCCGGATGCCAGAGGAATCAAGCGTTCGGATACAAAAGCAATCCGGCTGATGCCGCCCAAAACAACGAAAAGAACCAGACCGGTCAGAAGGATTCCGGCTAATGCAGTTGGAACCTGAAAGGAATAGTTAAGAGTATCCGCAATGGAGTTGGACTGGACCATGCTTCCCATCCCAAGTGATACCATAATACAGAGAAAGCTGTAAATCATACCAAGCACCGGCAGTTTCAAACCTCTTTCCAGATATACCATAGGTCCGCAGATCCATGCTCCATTCTGATCCCGATAGCGGTAACGGATGCCCAGCATGGTCTCTGCATATCCTGTCATCATGCCGATCGCAGCAGACACCCACATCCAGAAGATGGCTCCGGGTCCTCCTGCTGTCAGCGCAGTTGCCACGCCTACGATATTTCCAGTACCGATGGTCGCTGCAAGAGCGGTACAGGCAGTTTGAAATCTGGTCACGTCTCCTTTGTCTCCGTCATCGTCTTCCTGAATGCTCCCAATGGTCTGCTTCCACCAAAAGTTCAGTTTCCTGATTTGAAAAAAACCTGTTTTTAACGTATAGATGATTCCTATCCCCAGAAACAGGATTAAAAGCCAGGGTCCCCATACCAGTTCGTGTATGTAATGAATCATTCCTTGTGCTCCCTTATGTCCTTTTTATCACATATTCATTCTGGTAGGATTGTATGAAAATTTCCATTCATTTTTATACAAATTTTACTTTACTATGGTATAATCTTATTATGTGCCGAATTATATACAACAATACGAGGTGACAATATGCCCGGTTTTACTACTCACTACTTATTAGGTGTCAAGGTATATAACAATATGCCAAACTCTCCTTTAAAACGAATAATATCCAAATACCGCTGGCTTTATCAGCTGGGTCTTCAGGGTCCGGATATGTTTTTTTATAATATTCCCATTCTTCGTCACAGAGATTACCGTAACGTTGGTTCCTATATGCATGAAAATCATGTAAACAGCTTTTTTGTTACCTGCTTAAACCACATCGCAGCCATTGAGTCCAGACAGCAGAGAGAGCAGGCCATTGCATACATGAGCGGTTACTTTTGCCATTATATCGGAGACTCTATCTGCCACCCTTATGTATATGGAAGGATTGAGTACGATATTAAAAATTCCGGAAACTACTATCATGGGCTTCATGCCATGCTTGAGAACGATATTGATGCTCTCTTATTAATGATATATAAGCAGAAAAAGCCATCCCAGTTTAATCAGGCTGCCACCATCTGCTTAAATGGTCAGGAGATGCAGTTTATCTCCGGTTTCCTGTCAGCCTGTATCAATGAAACATACTATCCCCTAAACCACCGTAATAATTATCAGGTCACTCCCCGTATGGTATCCCGTTCTATTCTGGCGATGCGCTTGGGCTGCCGGACGCTTGCCGATCCAAACAGCCGTAAGAAAAACAGCATCGAATTTGTGGAATCCTTATTCCTTAAAAATCCCGTTGCTTCACGGAAACTGGTTACCGATATGACCTCTGATCCTGTAATCACGTTTAATTTAAACCATGATACATGGTGCAATCCCTGGGACCGCAGACTTGCTTCGAAGGCATCATTTCCGGAGCTTTTTCATCAGTGCATGTCCAAATGCGGAAATGTATTTTTCCGGTTAAACGAGGAACTGGCTTCCCCGGTTCCTTTAAACAGTCTGGATCATAACAAACTGCTTCGCGAGCTGGGTAATTATTCCTATCACAGCGGTCTGGCTGTGGACAATGACTGATTTTTGTATTCTGTTTAAAAAAGCATGGATCATAAAACGCCTGCCGCGTTCTGGTCCATGCTTTTTTAACAGCCTTTATTTGGAAGCCTGTGTCTGCTCCGCTTCTGTTTCCGTTTCAGTCTCATCTGCTTCTTCTGTATCGTCAGCTGCCGTTGATTCCATCACAACAGCACCTTCCTTTGGTACGATCTTTTCATCAGAACCTTTTGGAATATTCATATCCACCAGCCAGTACTGCTGCTCTTTCATTGTATAATCAGGCATTACAATCAAATGCAGGTCATAATTCTTAAAGAAACCACCATAGGAAGTCTCGCTTGATCTCTCATAAGAAAAATCCTGATCTGCTGCTACATCGTTTAAATAGCGTACTGCTGCATCCCCAAAAGTTACTGCTTCTTCCGGAGTTGTTCCTGCTTTTACGATTAATGTTAAATCAATACTTCTCTTTTCCTGATCCACGCTGTAATTAACGCTGAGAGCCAAGGGATATTCTTGATTATCCACAAACTCTTCATCCATATCATTCCCAATCTGAGTCCAGTCCAATACGATTCCCTGCTGTGTTTCAAAGACAGGTTCTGCCGGACCTCCGCCTGCGAGAATATGGCTCTGGGTACAGCCCGTTAACAGCATAGCTGATACGGCACATATCATTAGCACTTTGTTCCTCATCATAATATCCTCCTTAATGAACATCACCATTATATCCGATCCAGTGCTTTTTTTGTAGTGCTTTCAGTAAAAAGTCAGAAAAACTTCACAAATGCGTCAGACTTTTTTCTGGTATTAGTGGCTTGTTTTTCCTTAGATTCCATGTAATTCACCAAAATATATTTTTTTATCCCTATACTTGAAATTTCCCCTAAGACTTGAAAGATATAAAATTATTTTATTCACCCTTGCATTTTTTTATAGTACGTGGTATTATGTTCAATATTAAGTTATTAATATTATTTTTGAACTATAAAGGAGCCACGTCATGAACGACAAAGAGAAAATATCGTTGATAAAAAAGCTGGATATTATGACTACCCTAGTACCGTTTGCAGGGATATTGTTATTATGCATTCTGTTTCTTACATACCCCAAGGCCTCAGGAACCGTGCTGGCTTCCATACGGTCCTTTCTCGGAGATGAGCTTGGCAGCTACTACCTTATCATCGGGTTATTCACATTTTTCTGTTCCCTCTACATGGCTTTCTCCCGATATGGAGCAATCAGACTGGGAGACTGCGAAACACCCCAATATTCAAATTTTAAATGGGGAGCCATGATGTTTACGGCCGGTCTGGCAGCTGACATTTTATTTTACTCTCTTTGTGAATGGCTGCTCTATGCAGGCGAACCTCATATAAAGGAATTAGGCTCTGTACAGAACTGGGCCTCCACCTATCCTCTGTTTCACTGGGGGCCCATCCCGTGGAGCTTCTATCTGGTTCTTGCTGTTGCCTTCGGTTTTATGCTGCATGTAAAGAAACGAACCAAGCAAAAATACTCAGAAGCCTGCCGGCCAATCCTTGGTAAACTGGTAGACGGACCTGCTGGAAAGCTCATTGATTTAATCGCTGTATTCGCTTTGCTGGCAGGAACTGCCACCACATTTTCCCTTGCAACCCCACTTCTTTCCATGGCAGTCAGCCGGGTAACCGGACTACCTGAATCCAGATTTTTAACCATAGCGATCCTGGTCATTATCTGCACAGTATATACGTTTACGGTCTATTTTGGCATGAAGGGAATTTCAAAGCTTGCTGACTCCTGTACCTATTTATTCTTTGGGCTTCTCCTTTACGTTCTCATCGGCGGAGGCCAGACGAGATATACCATTGAAACAGGAATCACCGCAATTGGAAACCTGACACAGAACTTCATCGGCCTGTCCACCTGGACTGATGCACTGCGCTCCTCATCCTTTCCCCAGAACTGGACGATCTTTTACTGGGCATACTGGATGGTATGGTGTGTAGCCACTCCGTTTTTCATTGGCTCCATCAGCAAGGGACGGACGATCAAACAGACCATTCTTGGCGGTTACTTCTTCGGATTGTCAGGAACCTTTACTTCCTTTATTATATTAGGAAATTACAGCCTTGCTCTTCAGAATAAGGGAATTCTAGATGTTATGGGAATCTATCATACAACACAGAACCTTTATCAGACCATTATGGCAATTTTAGAAACACTTCCATTTTATAAAATGGGTCTGGTGCTATTAGCCCTTACCATGATTGCTTTTTATGCCACATCCTTTGATGCACTGACACTGGTTGCTGCTTCCTATTCCTATAAGGAACTGCCTGATCACGAAGAGCCCCATAAACATGTAAAGCTGTTTTGGGCGATTCTACTGATGTTGTTCCCCATTGCCCTGATTTTCTCAGAAAATTCGATGGCAAACTTACAGACTGTATCCATTATCGCCGCATTTCCAATTGGTATTATCATACTTCTTATCATATTAAGCTTCTTTCGGGATGCGAAAGAATATTTAAATCAGTCATAAAAAACAGCTGTTGCAAAATCTGCAGCAGCTGTTTTTTCTATTCATAAATCTGAATTTCCGTACTGGAGTGAGTAGGCACCTGTTTGTCCTCTGGCGGAAGTTTTTTATAATCTCCGTAAATCCAGGTAAGAACTTCATGCCAGCCCTTTGGTGCCATCAGTCTGGTATCTTCAAACTCCAGATCTACCGTTTCCTCACACCATTCTTTCTTAAGCGTCACATATAAATAATCCGGCTGATAATTACTGTAGTAGCGCAGACTGCTTTTCCCCTTCCGGTCCTTCACAGCAGCCCAGTACTGAAGCTTTCTCAAGATACTCATGGGAATCAGCTTGCCAATCAGTGCCAGAATGCCTACGCATATGCCGTTCAACAGACTGTATTTTCTTAAATCAAGCTTATATCTGTGTCCCATGGAAAGACCATATATTACCGTATGAAGCAGCAAAGTTATGGTAGAAAACACCCGGTTTTTGGGCAGCTCATCAATGGTAAATAAATCCACCCACAGATGATTTAATCTGCCCTCATAATATTTCATCTCACCTGTATCATCATGGGTTCTGCTTTTTTTATAGATAATTCTGGCTGTAAAATCATAGAACGCCTTCCCTCCACGCAACTCCTTTGGTTCAAGAAGTTCCATATCTTCCGGAAGTTCAGACCTCACCACCCGTAAGAATTCCTGGTAATTGGGACGGGTAAATGCCACATCTGCGTCATCATCCCATGGTATAAATCCTTTGTGTCTCACAGCGCCTAAAAGTGTTCCCGCATCCAGTAAATATTGAATCCGGTGCTTTCTGCAGATTCGGTCAATCTCTTTTAAAATCCGCAGATTTGCCTGATGCACCTTCGTCAAATCAAACTCCTTCATAATTCCTCCGTTCTGACTGAATTAAGAAACAGGAGCCTAAGCCTGCTGGTTTAAGCCTTCCTTTATGGTTTTTGCCATATAGTCGATCATGTCATCTGTCATACCAGGATAAACGCCAATCCAGAACGTATCCTGCATAATCCGGTCTGTATTCTTTAGTTCACCCACAACCCGGTATCCGCTTCCCGATTCACGCATCTGATTGAAGCATGGATGCTTGGTTAAATTTCCTGCAAAAAGCATTCTGGTCTGGACACCTTTAGATTCCACATACTGAACCAGCTGATTTCTGTCAACGCCTTCCTTACAGGTGATCAGAAATCCAAACCAGCTTGGTTTTGATCCCGGACAGGGCTCCGGAAGAATAAGTTTTTCCGCTGTATCCTTTAATGCCTCGTAAAGACGGCTGAAATTATGACGTCTGCGCTCTACAAAGGATGGAAACTTTTCAATCTGTGCACAGCCAATCGATGCCTGCATATCAGTTGCCTTTAAGTTATAGCCAAAATGGGAATAGACGTATTTGTGGTCATATCCAAGAGGCAGTTCTCCATACTGACGGTCAAACCGGTGGCCGCATAAATTGTCCGTCCCGGAAGGGCAGACGCAGTCCCGTCCCCAGTCGCGGAAGGAACGGATAATCCGGTTTAACAGGGAGTCGCTGGTATAAACGGCTCCTCCCTCTCCCATAGTCATGTGGTGAGGCGGATAAAAGCTGGAGGTTCCTATATCTCCAATGGTTCCGGAAAAACGCTCTTCTCCGTCTATGGTATAAACCGTACCAAGAGCATCGCAGTTATCTTCTACAAGCCATAAACCATATTTATCACAGAACGCCTTGACTGCAGTTAAATCATATGGATTACCAAGGGTATGGGCGATCATGACTGCTTTCGTCTTTTCTGAACGCGCTGCCTCCAGCATAGTCACATCAATATTATACTGTGGAATTGTCACGTCAACAAATACGGGCACTGCTCCATACTGTATCACAGGCGTTACAGTGGTGGGAAATCCGGCTGCTACGGTAATCACTTCGTCGCCTCTTTTGATCTGACGCTCTTTTAAAAGCGGAGAAGTAAGCGCCATAAATGCCAGTAAGTTGGCTGAGGACCCGGAATTGACCAGGGAACAGAACCGGACATTTAAATATTTCGCAAATTTTTTCTCAAATTCATCCGTATAACGTCCTGAAGTAAGCCAGAATTCCAGAGAACTGTCTACCAGATTCACCATTTCCTTACTATCATATACTCTTGATGCATATGGTATTCTGTCTCCGTCCTCAAACGGTTTCTTCTGATTGTGATAGGTATCACAATATTCCTTTACAAGTGCCAGAATCTCTTCCCTTGCTTCTTTTTCTGTTTTTTTATCTATCATAGAATTATTTCCTCTCTTGTCCTATTGGTTAAAAAATTCGCCGATCTGACGGTCCATCACCGTTATCATATCTGCTCCGTCCAGATAATCCCTGGTCCATTCCACCGTCTTTTGAACGGCTTCTTTCACCCCGTATCTGGGCGTCCATCCAAAGACCTTCTTTACTTTTGAGCAGTCCAGCTTTAAAAAGTTAGCCTCATGAGGACCTTCATCCGGCTGTGCGGACCATGTAATCCCCTGCCCCCATGCTTCACAGAACAAATTGGCTAACTCTCCGGTTGTGACACAATCCTTATCGTCAGGTCCCACATTATAGTATCCCTGGTAAGAGGGATCCTCATACTGCTTCATGGCAATTGTCATATAAACAGCAAGCGGCTCCAATACATGCTGGTAAGGTCTTGTGGAATAAGGATTTCTCAGTACGATTTCCTGCTTTTTCATGGCAGAACGGATACAGTCCGGAATGATTCTGTCGTTGGCAAAATCACCTCCGCCTATGACGTTACCAGCCCTTGAGGTGGAGATTGCCGTATTCTTTCCGGTAAAGAAGGACTTTGCATAGCTGTGTGTCACAAGCTCGGAACAGGACTTGCTGTTGGAGTAAGGATCATAGCCATCCAGGGGATCACATTCCCGGTATCCATATTCCCATTCCTTATTCTCATACACCTTATCGGTTGTCACATTGAGAAAAGACCGGACCGTATCGGTAAGGCGGATGCATTCTAAAATATTGACCGTTCCCATCACATTCGTTTCATAGGTGTAAACCGGATCCTTATAGGAATCTCTTACAATGGGCTGCGCTGCTAAATGAAAAACAATTTCCGGTTTTGCCATTTGAAAAACAGTTTTTAAATGTTCAAGATCCCTGATATCTCCGATTACTGAATTCATCTGCCCGGATATATCTGCCACCTCAAACAGAGCCGGATCAGTTGGTGATTCCATAGAGTACCCCGTCACCTTAGCACCTGCTTTTATCAGCATACGGCTGAGCCATGCTCCTTTAAAACCGGTGTGCCCGGTAAGAAGTACTCTCTTTCCTTTATAAAACTCAGAAAATTCCTTCCATCGGTCATTTGTTTTATTCATCATATTATTTCTCCCATATCTTCCAGGGTGCCTTCCCGGACTGCCATAAATCTTCCAGCTTCTTCATCTCCCTCTGGGTGTCCATGCACTGCCAGAATCCGGTGTGATGGAAGCTCATCAGTTTTCCTTCTGCAGCCAGTCTCTGTAATGGCTTCTGTTCCAGAACTGTGGAATCATCTTCCAGATAAGAGAAAATCTCCGGATTGAATACCATGAAGCCGCCATTAATCAGGCTGGCATCTGTTTCGTCCTTTTCACGGAACGAACGCACTACATCGCCTTCATCTATGTCTAAAACTCCCTTTAACTGGGCAATATTAACCGTTGTCATGGTTGCTGTCTTACCATGGCTTTCATGGAACTTTAAAAGTGCATTTAAGTCCACATCACAGACTCCGTCTCCATAGGTAAGCATAAAAGGTTCCTTTCCGATAAATGGCTCAATGCGTTTGACTCTCCCGCCAGTCATGGTATTAAGTCCCGTATCCACAAGGGTTACCTTCCAAGGTTCGGAATAATTATTATGTACCTCCATGCTGTTGTTTGCCAGATCAAACGTCACATCTGAGGTGTGAAGAAAATAATCTGCAAAAAACTCCTTTACTACATACTGCTTATATCCCAGGCAGATAACAAAATCATGAAATCCAAACTGGGAATAATATTTCATAATATGCCATAAGATAGGCTTTTCACCGATTTCAATCATTGGCTTTGGCTTTAAATGGCTCTGCTCACTGATTCTCGTTCCAAGACCCCCTGCTAATAATACAACCTTCATCCTGCTTCCTCCTGACATTCTTTTATTCATATTCGTGGTAAGCCTTCCGGTAAAAATGCATCAGCACCTTTACAACCGGTTCCGGCCACATCTTATTAAACATCTCCGTCTCTTCTTTTAAACGGCTGTTGTCCTCTATGGCTGCCTTCGTCGCCGCCTCCTCATGAACCCTGTAATAAAGAATGGGTTTCTCCACACAGACAAAACGTCCGGGCAGTTTAGACAGCTTATAAAGCGTATCCCAGTCCAGGGCAAAATGATAGGGGGAGGTAAAGAGTAGTTCCCCCAATTGTTCCTTATTATATGCACATGCAGGACAGCAGATGGAATTTCCAAAAAGCAGGACGCTTTTTTTCACCCAGGATAAATGACTGATAAAACGCAGGCGCAGAGGCAGACGTAAGATCCGTTTGATAAATTCAACCGGTTCGAAAACCGCCAGCCTGTCCTTTTTTACAACGGTATAACCACCGGTAAATAAAGTCATGTCCGGGTAACTTCCATAACAATCCAGAAGCTTCTTTACATAGTCTTTCTGATATAGATCATCCTGATGGGCGATAGTCACAAATGTGGCATCCGCCATATAATAAGCAAAATTCCAGTCGTCCCGGATACTGCTTTTCTCGTGCCTGATAAAAAGAGGAATCCCGTACTTGTCTGCCAGCCCGCTTATATAGGAGCTGGGCGTGGAAGTACACATTATTAAATCGGATTCCACACTCTGGGCCTTAATAGAACGGATACAGGATTCCAGGTAAGGAGAGTCCTTATATGCGCATATTGCAAATGCATGTGGTTTCATTATATACCTCAAAGAATACGTTTGTTTTTGTCTGGCTATGATTATATCATAAAATTAATAAAACATACTACCATATTCATTATTTTGAAAGAAATTACCCGGTGTAAACTCAAAAAATAAATTTTTCGTAAAATTAGCACTCAACTATTGACAGTGCTAACAATGCGTGTTAGATTACACATATAACAAGTAAACATTTAAATCATTGGAAAGGAGATATGACCTATGATGATGCCTAGTATTTTTGGAGAGAGTTTGCTTAGTAACTGGATGGATTTTCCCTTCGACCGTTCTGTTTTTGGTACGAAAGAATCTATGAAAACTGATGTGAAGGAAGTTGATAACGGCTATGAACTGGATATCGATCTTCCTGGTTTTCAAAAGGATGATATCAAAGCCCGTCTCACAGACGGCTATTTAACCATAACTGCTGCAAGAGGGGAAAATAAAGAGGAGAAAGACAAGGATGGCCGCTATATCCGCCGGGAACGTTATTCCGGAAGCATGAGCAGGAGTTTCTATGTAGGAAATGCAGTTAAAGAAGAAGATATCCGTGCCAGATTTGAAAACGGAATTCTGAAGCTGTCCGTTCCAAAGAATAAGAAAACTGAGATTGAGCAGAATAATTACATCTCCATAGAAGGCTAAAAAAAGGGGCTGTTGCAAAACTAACATTAAGTTAATTGAGCAGCAGCCCTTTCAAACAAAAGAAGGGCTTCTGCCCTACTCAATAATTCTAAGATTCTTTAACGATAAGTCAAGAATCGGCGCAGAATGCGTCAATGCCCCACAGGATATATAATCAACTCCAATTTCCATAAGCTCTTTGATCCTTTCCTCCGTTACATTTCCCGAACACTCAGTCTCTGCTTTATCTCCGATGATTTTTACCGCCTCTTTCATCTGCTCTGTTGTCATATTATCAAGCATGATGATATCTGCTCCTGCCTCTAAAGCTTCTTCTGCCATTTGAAGATTTTCCACCTCTACCTCGATTTTGCGGACAAAGGGAGCATACTCTCTGGCTGACTCTATTGCTTTTTTTACTCCACCGGCTGCTGCAATATGATTATCCTTTAACAGAATACCGTCAGATAAGTTATATCGATGATTGTATCCCCCTCCCACCCGGACCGAATACTTTTCAAAAATCCTCATATTTGGGGTTGTTTTCCGGGTATCCAGCAACCTGGTCTTACTGCCTTTCATCATATCAGTAATCCTACGTGTATAAGAAGCAATTCCGCTCATTCTCTGGAGATAGTTTAAGGCTGTCCTTTCTCCAGATAATAAAGCTCTTGCATCAGCTGTAACTTCTGCCAAAAGCTCTCCCACAAATATCTTGTCCCCATCCTTTGCATAGGCTTTCATGGATGCACTGGGATCTAAAAGGCAGAAAACACGGTGGAAAACCTTAAGCCCTGCCAGTACACCATCCTGCTTGCACAAAAGACTGACACATGCTTTTTTCTCATCTCGTATAACGGCATTGGTCGTTACATCTTCACTGGTTATATCTTCCCGTAAAGCCTGCAATAATAACTCATCCATATTTAATCGTAAGGTTGTTTCGTTATTCATTTCAGCACCCTTTCTCTATAGCATTTATGCTTTCATGCTTCTCAGCATTGGTTTTTGCGGTGATATGGTTACACTCATCCACAAAAACTACCTTAGGCCTGTGTGTTTTGGCTTCTTCTGGTGTCAGATGTATATATGCCATAATAATGATTTTATCATTGACCTGTACGCATCTTGCCGCAGCTCCGTTCAGACAGATAAGACCGCTGCCACGTTCTCCAGCAATCGTGTAAGTTTCAAAACGCTGACCATTATTAATGTCTACCACACAGACCATTTCATACTCAAGGATTCCTGCCGCCTCTAACAGATCTTCATCTATCGTAATACTCCCCACATAATCCAGTTCAGCCTGTACTACGGTAACACGATGAATTTTTCCTTTTAACATAGTAATCTTCATTATAAACTCCCCCCCTCTTCACACTTAAAAGTAAAATTATCAATTAACCGGGTTTTTCCAATATAAACTGCCATTGCGATTAAAACGGTTCCGTTAAGCTTCTCTGCCTGCCTCATAGTCATGGCGTCTACTGCCTTTACATAATCAATTTTTGCCAGTGGTTCTTTTTGAATAAATGCCTTCATTGCACTGACGAGTACGGCAGCATCTCTTTCCCCATCTTTAATCATCTGCTTTCCCAGCTTAATACTGTTATATAAGATAAGCGCTGCTTTTCTTTCCGTTTCACTAAGATAACTGTTGCGTGAACTCATGGCCAATCCATCACTCTCACGGATAATCGGACAGCCGATAATTTCAACATTCACATTCAGATCTGTTACCATACGTTTAATAACAGCCAGCTGCTGTGCATCCTTTTCTCCAAAATAGGCACTATCCGGAGTCACAATATTGAAAAGTTTTAAAACAACAGTACAGACTCCCCGAAAATGGAGTGGTCTGCTTAATCCACAGAGTTCTTCTGTCAATACAGACATATCCACATAGGTATAAAAGTCTTCCTTATACATTTCCTCCGGATTGGGGTGAAAGATTAAATCTGCCCCATTTTCCATACATCGGCTGCTGTCACGTTCTAAGTCTCTTGGATAGCTTGCCAGATCTTCCTTAGGGCCAAACTGCATGGGATTGACAAAGATACTCACCACCACCCTGTCATTTTCCGTAGCTCGTTTGATCAGGCTTTCATGACCTTCATGCAGATACCCCATAGTTGGAACAAAGCCTATGCTCAATCCCTCTTTTCTCCATTCCTTTATGCACTCTTTCACTTCTTCTATCTTATGAACGATCTTCATAGATCAAAACGTTCCTCTCTTAATATAATTTTTCTATTATCTCATCAGCAATACTGAAAACATGTTCTTTTCCGGGAAAAATTCCTGCCTTTGTTTCTTCAATGTACTGCTTAAAAGCAGCTGTCATCATATCGCCTAAATTGGCAAAGGATTTTACAAACTTTGGTTTGAATTCACTATACATAGAAAGCATGTCCTGATAGACCAATACCTGTCCGTCACAGTCCGGACCTGCTCCTATTCCAATGGTGGGAATACGAATGGATTCAGTAATGACAGCTGCCAGCTTATCCGGAACACATTCAAGTACAACAGCAAAAGCTCCGGCTTCCTCTACTGCTTTTGCATCCTTTAACAGCTGCCTTGCTGCTTTTTCATCTCTTCCCTGAACTTTATATCCTCCAAAGGTATTAACAGACTGTGGAGTTAACCCAATGTGAGCAACAACGGGGATAGACGCTTCTGTAATTGCTTTGATCTGAGGACAGACCTGTTCTCCACCCTCCAGCTTAACTGCCTGGGCATGCCCTTCCTTTATCAACTGCCCGGCATGAATAATAGCATCATATACGGAGGTCTGATAGGACATAAACGGCATATCAGCGATAACTAACGCATGTCTGCAGCCTCTTGCAACAGCTTTCGTGTGATGAATCATATCCTCCATTGTCACGGATAAGGTATCATCATAGCCTAGTATGACCATTCCTAAGGAGTCTCCCACTAATATGGAATTCACCCCCGATTCATCCATTAATCTTGCAGTCGTATAATCATAGGCTGTCAGCATGGTTATCTTGTCTTTCTTAATCTTTTGCTCCATAATTGTTAATATAGTGTTTTTCATCATTCTACTTCACCCACATTTGATCTTAAGAACGCTTCGTTTCTCTTTCCTGTTCGCTTTTACTATTTCATTTAATACACTTTCTCTGTTCTTATTTTGAATATCGTCATAGTTTTCATATGCAGATAAATTTATGGAAACTGGAAAGTGTTGGTTATTCACATAGGTTCTTGCAATATGAACTGCTGCTTCCTTAGCGAATACCAGACTTTCCAAAAGGGAATTGCTTGCCAGACGGTTAGCGCCATGAACACCGTTGCAGCTGGTTTCTCCAATAGCATATAAATGCCCCATAGAAGTTTTACTATGCTGGTCAACAGATATGCCTCCCATAAAATAATGCTGAGCCGGTGTGACAGGAACGTATTCCCTGGTCATATCGATTCCTTCCTCCAGACAGCGCTCATAGATATTAGGAAAACGTTTCTTTATCTTCTCACTTCCTAAATGGATGGCAGAAAGCCAGACATGATCACTTCCTTCCAACTTCATCTGCTGACAGATCTTCTGGGTTAATACATCCCTGGGAAGCAGCTCATCCACGAACCTTTCCTTATTTGCGTTCAGAAGATATGCTCCCTCTCCTCTTACAGATTCTGAAATCAAAAATCTTCTTCCCGGCTTTTTTGAGTACAATGCAGTTGGATGAATCTGAATATAATTCAGATTTTGAACAGCAATGCCGTGGCGGATAGCCAATGCCAGAGAATCCCCCGTAAGGTGGGGATAATTGGTGGAATCCTGGTATAACCCGCCTATTCCTCCGGTAGCTAAAACCGTATAGTCTGCATCAATGCTGGATATGGCTCCATTACCGGATCGTACGATAACACCGCTGCAGAAATTATCTCTGCTGATTATATCAATCATTTCCGTATATTCCATAATTGTAATATTTTTTTTCCTTTTTACTTGTTCAAGCAGTTTGCTTGTAATTTCCCTTCCCGTATTATCTTTGTAATATACGATTCTTGCTGCGGAATGTGCACCTTCTCTGGTATAAAGTAATTTTCCATCCTTTTTTTCAAATTCCACTCCCAGTGTTATCAGCTCTTGAATAATTTCCGGTGATTTCTGTATCATATGATGAACAGAAGCTGTATTATTTTCATAATGTCCTGCCTTCATGGTGTCTTCATAAAATCCGTTATAATCTTCTTTGTCCTTTAAGACACAGATTCCGCCCTGAGCCAGGTAAGAATCACTCATTTCCAGGGAGCTTTTTGTCAGGAGCCGGATCTGTTTTTCTTCAGGAAGGTTCAGAGCGCAGTATAATCCGGAAACACCGGTTCCGACAATAACCACATCTGCATGTATTCTCATTCTTATCTCCTCTTATTCAGCTAAAGCAAGCATTCTGTCCAGAGCCTTATTTGCCTTACTATATAATTCCTCATCGAGTTCCACTGTATTACTTAGCTTTATCAACTGTTCTAAGACCTTTTCCGTAGTAATTCGCTTCATATTCGGACAGAACTGGCGATGACCCACAGAATAGTATTTCTTTTCAGGTTTTTTTAATTTTAATTCATATAAAATCCCCATTTCCGTACAGATGATAAACGCTTTTGCATCGCTTTTGACAGCAAAGTCTATAATACCGGAAGTACTGCCGATGTAATCTGCCAGTTCAAGTACATCCCAGGTACATTCCGGATGAGCAAGAACCAATGCTTCCGGGTGCAGATCTTTTGCCTTTTTAAGTTCTTCGGGCTTTATACTGGTATGAACATGACAAAAACCATCATTGAAAATAAAATTTTTATCAGGAATCATCTTCGCCGTATACCTGCCAAGATTCCCATCTGGAATAAAATATATATTATGATCAGGCAGAGCATTAACGATTTTAACTGCATTGGAAGATGTTACGCAGACATCAGATGCTGCCTTAATCTCAGCTGTAGAATTGATATAGCAGACAACGGCAACATCCTCATAGCTGTCTCTGACTTCCTTAATCTTGTCCACATCGGCCATATGAGCCATGGGACAATCTGCATAAGTATCCGGCATGATTACCGTCTTTTCCGGGTTGAGTATCTTGGCACTTTCGCCCATAAAGGAAACACCGCAGAAGAGAATAACCTTCTGAGGAACCTCCGTGGCAACCTTGCTTAAATAGTAAGAATCGCCAACATAATCCGCAACAGCCTGTACCTGGCCGTCGGTATAATAGTGAGCCAGAATGACAGCATCCTTTTCTTTTTTGAGCTCCTCTATTCTTTTGTTTATATCTTCCATTTAACTTCCTCCTCACAAGAGATTTAGTTGATTATAGCACATGTCATTGCAAGTGACAAGACAGCTGTGATAACATTGTAATTGTCAGGTAAAATAAAAACAGACCAAGCCATCAGGTTCATACAGCCTGAAGCTTAGCCTATCTGCTTACTATTCTTTTACTCTTTCTTTTGCTCTACTGTACCTTCAATCATGTACAGATATTATTCCACCGAATTAAAAAATATACTCAGGTATAATTTTAATATTAAGACACAAAAAAGGGGCTGCTGCTCAACTAATTCTGTACTGACTCACCTTAGTTTGGCAACAGCCTTTTTTTGCTAAATCAGTTCTATATAGGCCTCAATAAGCTTTAACGTCTGCTCCATTCCCTTTACATGAGTCCGCTCTGTTCCATGGGAAGCATGTACTCCCTGTCCAATCAATGCCGCCCGGATGTTATGACCTCCCCGTATTGCTGCTCCTGCATCAGAACCGTAATGGGGAAACACATCCACTGCGAAGTCTATATTCTTTTCCTTTGCCAGGGCAATCAGTCGGCTGGTCATTTCGTAATCATAGGGGCCGGCTGAATCAAGGGCGCAGATGGATACCTTTCGTTCGTCTCCTGATAAATCATCTCCAAGTGCGCCCATATCCACTGCGATAAATTCTTCAATATCTTCCGGTATCCAGCTGGCACCAAAGCCCACCTCTTCATAGTTGCTGATCACAATCTTCAAAGTCTTTCTGGGTTTAATTCCTGATTCTCTGATGTCTTTTAAAACACCTAAAAGAACTGCCACGGAAGCCTTGTCATCTAAATGACGGGATTTGATATAGCCGCTGTTCGTATGCACATACATGGGATCAAAGCTGATATAATCGCCGGGAGCGATTTCCAGTCTTCTTACATCTTCTTCGCTTTCAATCATCTCATCCAGACGTACTTCCATATTCTTTGGCTTTCTCTCCAAAGTTCTGGCATCATCATAGGTATGAACCGAAGGCTCTCTGGTGAGTATGGTACCGGTGTAGGTTTTCCCGGTTCTGGTATGAACTTTGCAGTACATGCCTTCTATGGACTCCATCATAAATCCGCCTACAGGAACCATAATGAGCATTCCCTTTGAGGTAATGGAGCGCACCATGGCACCTAAGGTATCAACATGAGCGGATAAGCCCAGGACTTCCTTCTCTTCTCCTGGAACTTCAATGATTAAACCGCCCTTTTTATTATAACATGTGGAATATCCAACCCCCGCAGCCTCCTCTTCTACTGCTTTTTGCACTTGTCTGGTGTATCCGCTGGGACTTGGAATATTCACAATTTTTTCCAATATGTTTGTTACATATGTCATGGTTTCCATAATATCTGCCTTCTTTTCTGGTTTTTTTCTATTTTAGCAGATCTATAAAAGGAAATCTACTTAAGAATATGGAAAAAGGCTGCAAAGTCCAGCCGGGATAACCGGAACTGGCTTTGCAGCCTGTAATTATTCTTTCTTATACTTCAAAAATCAGATCGCCGTAGCTTGGAAGAGGCCAAATTTCCTTATCCACAATCATTTCCAGTTTATCTGCCGGCTCACGGAGTGCTGCCATGGCTGGTACAACCTCGCTGTGATAAGCAGCTGCCTGTTCTTTGTTCTCTCCGATTGCTGCACACTTGTCAGTGATATCAATCAGAGAAGAAAGTGCTACCTTCATATCAGAAAGATATGCGCTTACCTCAGTCAGAAGTTCTTCCTGTACACTGGTATCTGCAGCCGGACATGCTGATTTTACCTTGCCCAAAGAATCTGCAAGAGCGGTTGTATATTTTACAACTGCCGGAATAAGCTGCTTTCCTGTCATGTCAATCATGGTTCTTGCTTCAATATTAATTGCTTTTGAATAAGTTTCATATTCAATCTCAACACGGGACTCTAACTCTGCCTTTGTAAATACCTTGAATGATTCAAACATGCTGATGGATTTTTCTTTCGTAAGTGCAGGGATTGCATCAACCATTGCCTTGATGTTTGGAAGTCCTCTTCTCTCTGCTTCTTCTACCCATGCATCAGAATAACCATTGCCGTTAAAGATTACTCTCCTATGTGCTGCCAGCTGTTCTTTAATCATATCATGTACAGCCGTATCAAAGTCTTCTGCTTTCTCAAGTACATCTGCTGCTTCTTTAAATGCCTCAGCTGTAATAGTATTTAATACAACGTTAGGTGATGAGATGGAATCAGAAGAACCTACCATACGGAATTCAAATTTATTGCCGGTAAATGCAAATGGTGAAGTTCTGTTTCTGTCCGTTGCATCTTTGAATAAATCTGGCAGAGTCTTTACGCCGGTCTTTAAGGTACCGCCAGACTTTGAGTGAGTTGCCTCACCAGTGCTGCAAAGCTGATCTACTACATCCTCTAGCTGTTCGCCGATAAATACGGAGATGATTGCAGGAGGAGCCTCGTTTGCGCCAAGTCTGTGATCGTTTCCAACATCTGCTGCAGACTGGCGGAGCAGATCGGCATGCTTATCAACTGCCTTTAAGATACAGGATAATACCAGTAAGAACTGAATGTTCTCATGTGGTGTTTCGCCTGGATTTAATAAATTAATACCGTCGTCACTGGTTAAGGACCAGTTGTTGTGCTTACCGGAACCATTCACGCCTGCAAATGGTTTCTCATGAAGCAGACAGTTTAATCCGTGACGGCCTGCAACCTTTTTTAACGTTTCCATAACAATATGATTGTGATCAACTGCTACGTTGGCCTGTTCATAAATTGGCGCCAGCTCATGCTGTGCCGGTGCAACCTCATTATGCTGAGTCTTTGCCGGTACGCCAAGCTTCCAGAGTTCTTCGTTTACTTCCTTCATATACGCTGCAATTCTTTCACGAATGGAGCCAAAGTAATGGTCTTCCATTTCCTGTCCTTTGGGAGGCATTGCACCGAATAAAGTTCTTCCGGCGTAAATTAAGTCTTTTCTCTGTAAATACTTTTCATGGTCAACCAGGAAATATTCCTGCTCAGGTCCAACGGAAGGTGTCACCCTTTTTGAAGTGGTATTGCCAAACAGTCTTAAGATTCTTAATGCCTGCTCATCAACCGCTTCCATTGATCTTAAGAGAGGAGTCTTTTTATCGAGTGCTTCTCCTGTATAAGAGCAGAAAGCAGTAGGAATGCAAAGCGTTACACCGATGGCATCTTCTCTTAAGAATGCAGGTGAGGTACAATCCCATGCAGTATATCCTCTCGCTTCAAAGGTTGCTCTTAAACCACCGGAAGGGAAGGAAGAGGCATCAGGTTCGCCTTTTACCAGCTCTTTGCCGGAAAACTCCATGATTACCTTACCTTCTGATGTCGGAGAGGAGATGAAGGAGTCATGCTTCTCGGCAGTAATGCCTGTCAGCGGCTGGAACCAGTGTGTATAATGAGTTGCGCCTCTCTCAATTGCCCAATCCTTCATTGCATGAGCCACTACATCTGCAATGGAAGGATCCAGTTCTGCACCGTCTTCAATGGTTTTCTTTAACTTCTTGAAAACGCTTTTTGGCAGACGCTCTCTCATAACGGTCTCGTTAAATACATTCTTACCGAACAGCTCGGCTACATTCACAACTTCGCTCATAAATTTTCCATCCTCTCATATTAATTTCCACTTAATAAAATTAAGTCTAATCGTTTTTTTTAGTCTCCTCATTATCTGAATATGCGCATAAATCAGAAAAGGCGCCCTCCTGTCATAAGGAGAACGCCATTGTTCTTAATTAAAATAAACCATTTTCCTAAAAAAATCAAGTACTTTTTTAAAAAAATATTTTTTTTAGAGGTTTTTTTAAGCTTTTCCAACGGATCCGAACAGTTCCATCTTCTCTTTCACTGTTGCTTTGATGGCATCAGTTCCTGGTGCCAGGAGCTTACGGGGATCGAATCCCTTACCCTCTAAATCTTTACCTGCTTCAATGTATTTACGTGTTGCTTCAGCAAAAGTAAGCTGACACTCTGTATTAACATTGATCTTAGCTACGCCAAGGCTGATAGCCTTTTTAATCTGATCTTCCGGAATACCTGTCCCGCCGTGAAGAACCAGAGGCATACCACCTACTCTATCTTTTACAGCTGCCAGGGTTTCAAAACTTAAGCCTGCCCAGTTTGCCGGATATTTGCCATGAATGTTACCGATTCCTGCTGCCAGCATGGTTACGCCTAAATCAGCAATCTGCTTGCACTCATCAGGATCTGCGCACTCACCCATACCAACTACGCCGTCTTCTTCACCGCCGATAGAACCAACTTCCGCTTCAATGGAAATACCCTTTTCATTACAAACCTTTACAAGTTCTGTTGTCTTTTCTACATTCTCTGCGATTGGGTAATGGGAACCATCAAACATAATGGAAGAAAAACCAGCTTCGATGCACTTATAACAGCCATCATAAGAACCATGATCCAAATGAAGTGCTACAGGTACGCTGATCTTTAATTCTTCAATCATAGCTTTTACCATAGCTGTTACGGTTTTATAGCCTGTCATGTATTTGCCAGCGCCTTCGGAAACTCCCAGAATAACCGGAGATTTCAGTTCTTCGGCTGTCAGTAAAACAGCCTTTGTCCACTCAAGGTTGTTGATGTTGAACTGTCCAACTGCGTATTTTCCATCTCTTGCTTTTTCAAGCATCTCTTTTGCTGAAACTAACATATCACA
>JAEWPQ010000142.1 GCA_023460575.1 Bacillota bacterium | reverse complement strand
ATTCTTGTTAATAGGTAACAACGGCTTAAAAGCCGGCAAATGATAAAAAGAGAGGACTATAATTATGAAAAAAGTATTGGCATTATCTTTATGTGCAGCCATTGCGCTGTCAGGCTGCGGCACAGCTAAGAGTGCAGGAGACAGCACTACCGCAGAAAAGAGCTCTGCTACAGAAACCAGCACTACCGCAGAAAAAACCGCAGCTGGTGGAGAAAAGAAACTGGTATTATCTACTTATGGTTTAAGCGAAGATATTTCGGAAGAAGAAGTATACAAACCATTTGAAGACCAGTTTGGCTGTAAAATTGTAACAGAGACAGGAAGCACTAACGAGCGTTACACAAAACTGTCTGCTGATTCCCAGAGCACCATCGACGTAATTGAATTATCCCAGGCCATGACTGCCAAGGGAATAGAAGAAGGACTGTTTGAAACTTTGGATTTATCTAAGATTGAAAACAGCAAGAACTTAATCGGAACAGCAAAAACCATGGCAGATGCCGGACAGGGTGTTGCCTATACCATTAACAGCATTGGCATTATGTATGATCCAAAAGCAGTTGGATTTGAAATCAACAGCTTTGATGATCTCTGGAAAGCAGAATTAGAAGGAAGTGTGGCAATACCGGATATTACAACGACCTTTGGCCCGGCTATGGTTTACATGGCAAGCAATCATGCAGGCGTTGATGTAACCACAGACAAGGGAGAGGCTGCTTTTAAAGCGCTGGAAGAATTAAAACCAAATCTGGTTAAGACCTATGCAAAATCTTCTGATTTAATCAATATGTTTACCTCTGGTGAGATCAAGGCAGCGATTGTAGGAGATTTCGGTGTTCCGACCATCAAACAGGCGAATCCAGATCTGGTGTATGTAACTCCTGATGTGACTTATGCAAACTTTAACACCATCAGCATTACCAAAAACTGCAAGGACAAAGAACTTGCTTATGCCTATATCAATTACCGCTTAAGCAAGGAGCTTCAGGATAAGACAAGCAAGGCACTGAATGAAGCGCCCACCAACAGCCAGGTAGAAGTTGCAGAAGAAAATGCAAAAAATATGACATACGGAAAAACTGCAGAAAATGCAAAGGTTCTTGATTATTCCTTTGTGAATCCGCTTTTAAGTGACTGGATTGACCAGTGGAACCGTATTATTAACAGCTAAGGAAAGAGAATATGAAGGTTGACTTACTTGTTCAGAATGGATGGGTCTACCGGACATACAGGCAGTGTTTTGAAAAGGCGGACATTGCAGTAGTGGGGGAAAAGTTTTACGACGTTTCCCCTGCTTCCTGTTATGAGGCGGACCTGGTGGTAGATGCTAAGGAAAAATATATTATACCGGGACTGGTTGATATTCATATGCATATGGAAAGTTCCATGATCGGACCGGCTGAATTTTCCAGGGCAGTTCTTCCATGGGGAGTCACTACGGTAGTTGCAGATCCCCACGAGATTGCCAATGTATTTGGGATTGCAGGTATAAACCGGTTCATGGAAGAAAAAACAGATCTGGATATTTTTTATGCCATTCCTTCCAGTGTACCGGCAGCCGGTCTGGATTATGAGACGTCCGGCGGTGTGATGGGAGAGGAAGAGGTCCTTAAGCTGTTAGAAGACGGCAGGGTCATCTGCCTTGGAGAAGTGATGAATCACCGGGATTTAATATCCCCGGAGGATACAAAAATAAAGCGGATGATAGAGCTTTGCCAGACAGCAAGCCGGGATATAAAGATCGAAGGTCATTGTCCATCCCTTACGGGAAGGGATCTGGCAGCTTTTATCAGAGCCGGAGTGGACGCGGATCATACACAGCAGACGCCGGAGTCTATACTGGAAAAAACGGATCTGGGGATGTTCCTGGAACTTCAGGAGAAATCCCTGACTCATGATGTTGTGACAACTGTTGTATCTCATGAGCTTTATGAGAATGTGGCACTTGTGACTGACGATGTCATGCCGGATCATCTGGTAACCGGACATTTAAACCGGATTCTTCGTCTGGCAGTGGAACAGGGAATGCCGGCACATAAGGCTGTTTATTGCGCTACGCTTACTCCGGCCAGAAGGATGGGATTACATGACAGAGGGATGATAGCACCTGGAAAGCAGGCTGATTTTATCATTTTAGAGGACCTGGCTGATTTTAATCCCCTGGCTGTTTATAAAAGCGGTGTTCTGTATGAGACAGCAAAAAAGGAAGAAAAAACAAAATATCCCGATGAGTTTTACCAGTCTGTCAGGTGCCGCCTTGCGCTGGAATCTGACTTTAAACTAAACCGGTGCCATGTCAAAGACGGTGAAGCGGTTGTTTCCGTGATGCAGGTACAGGAATTTGGTACTAAAATCCGACATGTAAAACGCCGGATTGCCGTTAAGGATCACTGCCTTTGCTGGCAGGAAGCGGGGTTGTGTCTTGCTGTGGTATACGAAAGATATGGGAAAAACGGCAATGTTTCCTACGGTCTGGTGGAAAATGGATTTAAACAGCCCGGTGCAGCAGCAACTACATGGAGTCATGACAGCCACAACCTTCTGGTTCTTGGAAATTCGCCAAAGGATATGCTTCTTGCACAGAACCGTGTGGTTCATATGCAAGGGGGCTATGTAACAGCCAGAGAGGGAGCCGTAACCGCTTTTGTAAGCCTTCCGGTAGGCGGAATTCTATCCGACGAGGGACTTTATAAGCTTTCTGAAAGCCTGGGTCAAGTTCGCCGGGAGATTGAAGACATGGGCTATAAAAACAGCAATGTGATCATGTCTATTTCAACTCTGACTCTTTTGGTTTCTCCGGAGCTGAAACTCAGTGACAAGGGGTTGTTTGATACGAATGACAGGCAGGGAATTCCCCTGGTGGATAAATACGAGTGTGAAAAAGGAAAAGGTTGATCAGTGTGAGAACGGTAATCGTAAATGCTTTAGTAGTAACCATGAATCCAAAAGGGGAAATCTACAATCCCGGGTTTGTGATGTTTGAAGATGATGTGATCATAATGACGGGTGAGATGAAGGATTTAAAAGTGACGGCTGATTCGTCGGACGTGAAGTTTGTTGATGCCAGAAACGGGATTTTAATGCCAGGTATGGTTAATCTTCATACCCACATGGGAATGATTCCGTTTCGGGGCCTTGGAGATGACTGCAGGGACCGCCTGCGGGTATTTCTTATTCCCATGGAGCAAAAATCCATGGATGAAGAACTGGTATATCTCTCTACCCGCTATGCAGCAGGAGAAATGCTCCTTGCCGGAGTTACTACGGTTATGGATATGTATTATTATGAAGAAGAGGCTGCAAAAGCCATGGATGAAATGGGACTGCGGGCAATTGCCGGGCAGACTGTTATGGATGAAGGGGCCTGTGATTTTAAGGATCCCCATGAGGCGATTGCTTACGGGGAAGGCCTCATTAAGAAATATAAAAACCACCCCAGGATTACCGCCTGTATCGCGCCCCACGGTACGACCACCTGCTCTCCCAGGGTGTTAAAAGAGGCATACAGGATTGATTCTGCTTATGAAGTTCCATTCACCCTTCATACTGCGGAAATGGACTATGAAATGGAATATTTCGAAAAAGAGAAAAACACGACTCCTGTGGGTTATTTAAACAGCATCGGAGTTCTGGGCAGAGAAACACTGGCTGCACATTGTATACATCTGACGGAAGAAGATTTAGATCTTTTAAAAGAGCATAAGGCTTCAGTTGCCCATTGTATCGGATCCAACACCAAAGCTGCCAAGGGAGTGGCTCCCGTGAGTGGTATGAATAAGAGAGGGATTGAGGTCGGACTTGGCACTGATGGTCCTGCAAGCGGCAACACCTTAGATATATTGACCCAGATGAAACTATGCGCAGATTTTCATAAAAATGAAACAAAAGACAGAAGCGCATTTCCTGCAAAAGATATTGTGGAGATGGCGACCATACAGGGAGCAAAAGCCCTGGGCCTTGATGGCATAACCGGCTCGCTGGAGCCGGGAAAGCAGGCGGATCTGGTGTTAATAGAGACGGATTCTGCCAATATGTTTCCTGTTTACGACCCTTATTCCGCGCTTGTATACAGTGCCAATCCGTCCAATGTAGAGGCTGTTTATGTAGCCGGGGAATGTCTGGTAGAAGGGAAACGATTGAAAAAAAGTAATATGGATGAGATAAGGAAATCTCTTTTTAAGAAAATGAAACAGACTGATTTTGGAAAATATATGGAACATAACCTGGATTTGGATATGTAATGATGAAGTTTCTGGTATCAGATTACAGGATCCGGCAACAATATAAATGCATATATAAATTCAGACAGGTATATTCGGAAGTATTTGACATCTATTTGCCCCTGTGGTAAACTATATCAGTATGAATATACGCCGGTACCCGGTATTTCGGACACTCCAGCCATTGCTTGGTACAAGGTGAGAATCTTAAATTTAAGGAGGAAATCAACATGATTTCAAAGGAAAAAAAAGCAGCTATTATTTCTGAATACGGCAGAAAGCCTGGCGATACAGGTTCACCGGAAGTTCAGATCGCAATTCTGACAGAGAGAATCACAGAATTAACAGATCATCTTCAGCAGAATCCAAAGGATCATCATTCCAGAAGAGGTCTTCTGATGATGGTTGGACAGAGAAGAGGTCTTCTTGATTACTTAAAGAAAACTGATCTGGATGGATATCGTGCTTTAATCGAGAAGTTAGGAATCAGAAAATAATAAACCATTTAGGGTGGAGAACTTCTCCACCCTATCTGTCTATTAAGAAAAGGATGTTAAAAGTAGAAGTATCCCCCGAGACCGCTGATGTACACGTAAAGTAATCGGATCAGACACATGGTACGAAAGTTTCCGGCTGTCTGCCCGGACCGTAATTTATTTACGTGCAGATCAGTAGTTTCGGCATCTTCTACTGTTTAATATAAATTTAATTTTTAAGGAGATACCAGTATGTACAAGAGTTTCAGTATGGAGCTTGCAGGCAGAACACTGACCGGTGAAGTGGGCAGAGTGGCTAAGCAGGCAAACGGTGCAGCA
>JAEWPQ010000141.1 GCA_023460575.1 Bacillota bacterium | reverse complement strand
TCATATACTGATAATACGTTATCCGAAAGGATGACGGGCCTTTTGTTTCAAGTAACTTACTTGAAATCACAAAGCTTTTTCATACTCATACCGGACGGTGCAAACCGTCCGGCCCCCCTAAAAGATTATGCATCCGTTTCCATATGACAGGAAGCGGATTTTTTCTGTCTAAAATACGGGATTTGATTCTTTTTCAAAAAATCAAATCCCGTATTTTTTTATAATCAGGACAGCTTTAACGCCCACTCTCTGCAGTCTATTACCTTAGTTGCAACTCCCTCATAAAACTCCGGCTCATGACAGATCAGCAGAATACTTCCCTTATATTCCATCAGCGCTCTTTTCAGTTCTTCTTTTGCTTCCACATCAAGATGGTTCGTCGGCTCGTCCAATAAAAGAACATTGGTTTCCCTGTTTAACAGCTTACACAAACGTACCTTCGCCTGCTCGCCTCCGCTGAGAACCCTTACCTGACTTTCAATATGCTTGGTTGTAAGACCACATTTAGCCAGGGCCGAACGGACCTGATACTGGGTATAGGAAGGAAACTCTTTCCATATCTCTTCAATACAGGTGGTCGTATTTCCGGGAGCCATCTCCTGCTCAAAATAACCGATGGACAGATAATCCCCCAGCTCCACTTTACCGTTTAAGGAGGGAGTCAGACCCAGAATGCTTTTCAGCAAAGTAGTCTTTCCAATGCCGTTGGCTCCCGATAAAACAACCTTTTCTCCTCTTTCCATAATTAAATCAAGTGGTTTTGATAATGGCTCATCATATCCGATTACCAGTTCCTTCGTCTCAAAGATCATCTTTCCTGCTGTTCGAGCTTCCATAAAATGGAACTCAGGTTTTGGCTTATCCTTTGAAAGCTCAATCACCTCCATTTTATCCAGCTTTTTCTGCCTGGACATCGCCATATTTCTGGTGGAAACCCGGGCTTTGTTGCGCGCCACAAAATCCTCCAGCTCTGCGATTTCCTGCTGCTGCCTCTTATATGCGGATTCCAGCTGTGCCCGTCTTACAGCATAGACCTCCTGGAACTTTTCATAATCTCCCACATAGCGGTCCAGTGCCTGATTTTCCATATGATAGATAATATTTACAACACTGTTCAGAAACGGAATATCATGGGAAATCAGAATAAACGCGTTTTCATACTCCACCAGATAACGTTTCAGCCATTCAATATGCTGTACGTCCAGGTAATTGGTGGGCTCGTCCAAAAGAAGAATATCCGGCTTTTCAAGCAGAAGCTTGCCCAAAAGGACCTTGGTTCGCTGGCCGCCGCTCAGTTCCGTCACATCCTTATCGATTCCCATATCACTTAACCCCAACGCTCTCGCAACTTCCTCCACCCTGGAATCGATAATATAAAAATCATGTGCCATTAAAAGATCCTGAATGGTCCCCAGCTCTTCCATCATGGCAGTCATGGTTTCCTCGTCCGCCTCTCCCATACGGTCACAAATATCATTCATCTGCTCTTCCATTTGAAACAGAAAGGCAAATGCGCTTTTTAAAACGTCACGTATGGTCATTCCTTTTTCCAAAACAGTATGCTGATCCAAATAACCGACACGGACTCTCTTGGCCCACTCAACTTTTCCTTCATCCGGCTGAAGCTTCGCCGTTATGATATTCATAAAAGTGGATTTTCCCTCTCCATTGGCTCCGATCAGGCCGATGTGCTCTCCCTTTAATAACCGGAATGACACGTCCTGAAAAATGGCACGGTCTCCAAATCCATGTGTCAAATGTTCTACATTTAATATACTCATCAAAAAACTCCTTCATAAGTGCAATTCCACTAACCGAAACATCATAATTCTACATGAAGGAAGCAATTAAGGCAAGTAGATTTTGCCTCTTCCTTACGTATTTCGGTTGCAAAAACGGACAAAACCGTATATGATAGATCCAATATGAATACATGAAGAAAGGGATATAAGCATGTACGTATATACTTGGTACCAGTGGCTGCTGTTTTTTTTCATATATTGCTTTATCGGCTGGGTAATCGAATCCACTTATGTTTCTGTGAAAAGCTTTCATTTTGTAAACCGGGGATTTTTAAGACTTCCTTTACTTCCGCTCTATGGCAGCGGTGCAATCCTCATGCTTTTTTTATCTCTTCCTGTAAAAGGGAATCTGGCTCTTGTGTTTTTCTTTGGTATGACCGGAGCCTCTGTTCTTGAGTACTTAACCGGTTATATTATGGAACGCTTATTTAGAATGAAATACTGGGATTACAGTAATAACCCCTTTAATTTAAACGGATATGTCTGTCTGGGCACCTCTATTGCCTGGGGATTTCTCACCATTCTTTTGACAGAAGTGGTACACCGTCCCTTAGAGTGGCTGGTTTTTCGTCTGAATGCTGTAACGTGTATCTCTTTGATAACTGGAATTGGAATACTTTTTGTTTATGACACCGTTCAGTCCACTAAGGCAGCTCTTGATCTGGGTAAGGTACTGGAATCCTTAACTAAAATCAGGTCTGAGCTGGAGGAAGTTCAGGTCCAGATGTCACTTTTAAAAGCGGAAACCGCCCAGAAAGTTTCCGAGCTGAAAACTGAGACCATGCAGAAAGCAGCTTCCGTTAAAGAAGGAACCATGGTGAAGCTCACATCTCTTAGGACAGAAACTACCAATGCAATTAAAGAATCGGCTTTGGCAGAGCGCCTTCAGGCCCTGACCGAAACCAGGGAAAAACTGACCGGACGGCTTACCTTTTATCCCAAAGGACTTCTGAAACGTAACCCTACTGCTTCTTCCCGTCTGTTTGGAGAAGCACTCCGGGAATTAAAGGAAAATACTAAAAGATTCAAAAAATAACAAAAAGAAGGATCTCCCGAAATGGAAATCCTTCTTTTTTGTTATTTTATACCATCTGGTCTACCATTGCCATAAGAGCTTTTCCAAGCCTTGCAGATTTCTCTTCTGCATCCCCCATTGAGGTTCCCTTAATACCATAGTAAAACTTGATCTTGGGTTCTGTTCCGGAAGGTCTGACGCATAACCACGCATCCTCTTCCAGTTCATAATAAAGCACATCAGAAGACGGTAATCCGGTGGACCTCACCGCTCCTGTTTCCATATTTTTTACCGTATCAGCCTTATAATCTCTTGCTGTCAGAACTTTATATCCGCCAAACGCTACAGGCGTATTGCTTCGCATGGTTTCCATAATTGCCCGGATCTTAGCCTGGCCTTCAATGCCTTTTAAACCGATTGAGTTAACAGCATCTTTGTAATATCCATATTTTTCATACATCGCGGTCATGGCATCCCAGAGACTCATACCTTTTGACTTATAATAGGCGGCAGCTTCACAGAGAGCAGCCGTTGCAGAGATTGCATCTTTATCCCGGGCATAGGTGCCGATCAGGCATCCATAGCTTTCTTCCAGCCCAAACAGATAGGTACCATAGCCGGTGGCCTCTTCCTTTAAGATCTGCTGTCCGATATATTTAAATCCGGTCAGAACCTCAATGAGTTCACACCCATAAGACTTTGCCACTGCATCCACCAGATTAGTCGTAACAATTGACTTTACCACCTGTCCGTCAGACGGAATATCACCACGCTCCTGTCTCTGGCTTAATACATACTCGCAGAGCAGGGAACCGGACATATTGCCGGTGAGTGGAATATATTCTCCTGTTTTATAATCCTTTACATAAACTCCCAGTCGGTCCGCATCGGGATCGGTGGCTAAAACCAGGTCCGCATCTTTTTCCTTTGCCAGGGAAAGGCCAAGTTTAAATGCCTCCTCTGCCTCAGGATTGGGGTAACTGACAGTAGGAAAATCTCCATCTGGCAGTTCCTGCTCCGGTACCACGTATACATGGGTGAATCCAAGTTCCTTTAAGACTCTTCTTGCCGGAACATTGCCTGTACCATGGAGAGGGGTATAAACGATGGATAATTCATCCTTCATCTGGTCAATTGCAGCCTGATTCATGACCTGGGCCTTTACCTGGGCAATGTAAGCATCATCCAAAGACGAACCTATTATTTCATATTTATCTGCTGCAACAGCTTCTTCTCTTGTTATCGTCTTAACCGTAGAGATATCAGTTATCGCTAAAACCTCCGCAGTAACCCCCTGATCATGAGGTGGGGTAAACTGCGCGCCATCCTCCCAATAAACCTTATATCCGTTATATTCCGGAGGATTGTGGCTGGCTGTAATATTCAGACCTGCAATACAGCCCAGTTTCCGCACAGCAAACGAAAGCTCCGGAGTAGGACGCAGAGATTCAAACTTATACGCTTTGATTCCATTGGCAGCAAGTGTCAGTGCCGCTTCCTCAGCAAATTCCGGAGACATATGTCTGGAGTCATATGCTATGGCTACGCCCTTATTGGCTCCACCTTGTTTTATGATATAATTCGCAAGACCCTGGGTGGCCTTTCTGACCACATAGATGTTCATGCGGTTAATGCCTGCTCCGATCACACCTCTTAAACCAGCGGTACCGAATTCCAGGTCCTGGTAGAAACGCTCTTTGATCTCATTGTCATCCTCTTTGATTCCTTGCAGATCTTTTTTCGTTGCCTCATCAAAGTATGGATTTGACAGCCATTCTTCATAGATGCTTCTGTAATCTTTCATAAGCAAAATGCTCCCTTCTCTCCACTTCATGTTACGGTTATTATAAATCATAACAAAGCAAAAAGAAAGCAGATTCCCATTATTTTATTCTCGACAGGAAAAGATTCCGCATTGGCTGCTGAATCTCTAAATCCCTTAGTTTTTCAATATTTCTGGCCGGTATCCAGGCCTTATTGGCATTATAATAAAAGTTAATCTGCTTCCAGTATTTTTCCGGATACAAAAACAGATAATACAGACAGGTCCTGTCTGAACTTGATAAAGAAAGTATTTTAGAATAAGTATCAAGCATGGACATACCAAGTTTTAGATTCCAGTCGTGCTTTTCCATGGCCTTCCTCATAAAATGGTAAAGGTCTTCCATCTGCATGCCTCTGTGCATCCGGTTAAACTCTACAATCGCAACATCATGGGCACACATCAGAATATGATGCTGGTTTAGATCCCCATGACACAAATACCCCTCCCCAATCCCGCGTTCCTCACAAAAACCTGCAAGTCCTTTGCAGGCTTCCATGGCCTGATCATAAAATACTTCATAATTCCCCATGACACATAGTTCAAACTCAGACTTTTTTCTTTTACTGCGGATAAAACTGCGGGCCCGTATCAGTTCCCTGTTGTGACGTTCCATCTCTTCAGCCGGCTGCTGCACCAGAATGGACCCTAAGTTCCATTCCTCTTTAAACTCTACCTTACGAAATATTTTATGTAATAAAGCAATCCGTTCAATGGCGCAAAGCACCTCTTTGCTATCCTTTAAATTACATTCCCGGTCCGAATACCAGTTTTTAACGATCCACCGGGTCCCATCCTCGGCACTGGAGAGAATTTCACCTTCTTTGTTTCTGACGTAGCGATCCACACTCAAATGGCCGGTTTCTTCCAGTTGTAAAAATACCTGATCTTCAAATTCCAGGCGCTTTATGGTTCCTTTATATTCCCTCAGCAGCTTAAGCCCCTGATCTGTTTCACACAGCCAGGCGCCCCGGCCGCGTTTCACATCCAGAATATCAAGCTCATACTGCGAAAGCACCTCTGTGTATTTCTCGTTCACAACCACCCCTCCAACTCTTAGCTAATCAGCTACTTCTAGGGTATGAAGGGGCGGAAAAAAATATGCAAACTCCAGGGGAAAGTTATCCATGCCCAGGCCTGTTTTCAGGGGAGATCTTTAGAATAATTCAGAAGATACTCACGGTTGTTATTTTCCGGATTTTTTATGACTTCATCAAATAATGCTTCCAGGATTTTTCCCATTTTAGGACCGGATTTTATTCCTGTTTCCATCAGATCTCTTCCGGTCACTGCCATATCCTTTAAGTGAATGCAGTCTCCGTCAAGGATGATTTCCCCGGCATACTGTCTGACTGCTTTTAACTGATCCAGATAAGGACCATTTAAGAATACACTTTGAAAGTTTAAAAGATCCTCAAATAAGGAAGTCTTAATACTGCTCATAACCTTTCTGATTTCCGGTTTTAAAGCAGGGATTTCAGTCTTCCAAAGACCGGTTAAGATTCTGACCTGATCCATGGTATCATTATCCAGCTTCAGCTCCTTAAGAATTCCTGCTGCCTCCTTCTGATCCAGGAAACGTAAGAATCCGGACCAGCGTACATGCTTGCTGGAAGGCAGCCGCTTAAGCTTTTCAAGTTCGAAAAGTCCTCTTTCTGCAGTAGAAAAATGTTGCGAAACGTATGGCGCAATTCCGCTTTCAAATACAGCCTTCATCTGTTCCGGATAGTCAGAAAGAAGGAGCTTTGTGAGTTCCACAGCAATCCGCTCCTTACTGACTTTTTCCATGTTGGGAGCGATGGCAGAAATGGCTTTATTCGTTTCTTCTTCAATACGAAATCCAAGCTGTGCAGAAAAACGGATTGCCCTGAGAATCCTTAAAGCATCTTCATGAAACCGGTCCATGGGATTTCCCACACAACGGATGATCCCGGCGCTTAAATCCATAGCTCCGCCGAAAGCATCTACCAGCCCGTCTCTGTCGCTGTATGCCATTGCATTAATAGTAAAATCCCGACGTTTTAAATCTTCCAGCAGATTTCCGGTAAATTCCACAGACTTTGGGTGCCTTCCATCCTCATATTCTCCATCAATGCGGTAGGTCGTCACCTCATAGGCTTCATGCTCCATCAACACGGTTACTGTACCATGTAAAATTCCAGTATCAACCGTTCTTGCAAAAATCTGCTTTACCTGTTCTGGTTTTGCCGAGGTGGTAATGTCCCAGTCCTTTGGCACCCGTCCAAGCAGGCTGTCCCTTACACATCCGCCCACCGCATAGGCTTCAAATCCATGGGTATTCAGTTGTTTTATGATCTCTCCTGCTGCATCCGGTACCTGAATTGTTATCACTGCATTCCCTCCCGCATCTCTTATTTCCTGATTAATATGCTCTGCCCCAGTAAACCATTTTTACAGCCGGCTTGCCGCAGCAAATACAGGTATCGGACAGATGGTCCTGCTTAAATGGCATACATCTTGATGTTGCGCCTGTAAGCTCCTTGATCTTATCCTCGCATTCCTGGCATCCGCACCACATAGCCTTTACAAAGCCTGGCTTTTCTTCCACAGTTTTCACAAAGGTGTCCATATCCACGGCCTCATAGGTATGGGCATCCCGGTGGGCACGTGCACGGGTAAGCATGTTGCTTTGAATGGAGCTTAATAGCTCTCCTACTTTTTCATTTAATTCATCTAAGGATACTGTTAATTTTTCATGAGTATCGCGGCGGACAAGAACCGCCTGATTTTCAGCAATATCTCTCGGTCCGATCTCAACACGCACCGGGATTCCCCTCATCTCGGATTCACTGAACTTCCAGCCCGGGCTCTTATCAGAATCATCCACTTTTACTTTATAATTAGAAAGAACTTTCTTTAATTCATATGCTTTTTCCAGAACGCCTTCCTTCTGCTGCTGTACAGGAACGATCATTACCTGAACCGGAGCAATTCTTGGAGGAAGCACAAGCCCGTTATCATCTCCATGAACCATAATAATACCGCCGATCAGTCTGGTACTTAATCCCCAAGAGGTCTGGTGTACGTACTGGAGCTTATTCTCCTTATCAGAATACTGGATTTCAAAAGCCTTTGCAAATCCGCTTCCGAAGTTGTGGCTGGTTCCGGACTGAAGTGCTTTTCCATCATGCATCAGGGCCTCAATGGTATAAGTAGCTTCTGCTCCGGCAAATTTCTCCTTATCTGTTTTCTGACCGCGGATTACTGGCATTGCAAGCACTTCTTCGCAGAAATCTGCATATAAGTTAAGCATCATTTCTGTTCTTTCAGCTGCTTCTTCCGCAGTTGCATGGGCCGTATGGCCTTCCTGCCATAAGAATTCTCTGGAACGAAGGAATGGTCTGGTTGTTTTTTCCCAACGTACTACAGAGCACCACTGGTTATAAACCTTGGGAAGATCCCGGTAAGACTGAATCTCTCTGGAATAAAAATCACAGAATAAAGTTTCAGATGTAGGTCTTACACACAGCCTTTCCTGCAATGGCTCAAGTCCGCCATGAGTAACCCATGCTACTTCCGGAGCAAATCCTTCCACATGGTCTTTTTCCTTCTCTAATAAACTTTCCGGAATAAACATAGGCATATATACATTCTCCACGCCTGTTTCCTTGAATCTGGAGTCCAGTTCCTTCTGAATGTTCTCCCAGATAGCATAGCCCGCAGGCTTAATCACCATACAGCCCTTTACACTGGAGTAATCGATTAATTCTGCTTTTTTAACTACATCTGTGTACCACTGTGCGAAGTCCACATCCATGGATGTGATCGCTTCAACTAATTTCTTGTCCTTAGCCATGATAAAACTCCTTTCCTATTTCCTGCCCACGTTCTTTGGGCATAGAGGGATACCCGCAGGGTGTTTCCTATTTCCTGCCCACGTTCTTTGGGCATAGAGGGATACCTTTTGGTATTTCTTATTTCCTGCCCACGTATTTGGGGCATAGAGGGATACAAAAAAAGCCATCCAATCCCTAGAAAAGGGACCGAACAGCTCGGCGGTGCCACCCAATTTAGCCGCTGCTTTCATGCGGCTCACTTTTAATCCGATAACGCCGGACAAACGCCGCAGTTTACTGCGGGACTCCGAGGCAGGTTGGGTCATGAGTGGTATAAAGGCTTTTCAGCTGAGGGCCTTCTCTCTGGAATACATCATCACTTATTAATCCTCTTCAACGTCGTATTTACTATTGTTTTTATAGATCGTATGGTTGATTTTACGTTATTTACAAATGTTTGTCAAGAGGCTGACAATTCATTTTCCCATACATTCCCTATAAAAGTGCCTCAAAAGCCCGTACTGCAGCTTCCATAATTTCATCCGGGAATTCATAGGCAGCTGTATGAAGACCCGGATATGGTTTCCTTCTCTGATCCCGATTTTTCCGGACAATTGTGAAGTTCTTTTCTCAACATCTTTATTTCACTGATTATCTGTTCATATGTATTATTTTTCACAGTGACATTTCACTTCCTCCTCCATTATCTTTAACGTATGCTCTCTTACTTTATCACGAAGCTGCTGTGTCTTTTTAAAATGTCCGCAGACTTCATTCCCATAAGTTAAATTCAATTCGTATTCCAGAGGCAGCCATGTTTCAGGACCTGCTTCATTATGCTGTATTAATGTTTCAGTCTTATCAAGAGCCTTTACGAGAATTGCTTCTACCGAAGTGAGATCCGACAGTTCTTTAAACATTGCCAGAAAACCGGGAGCGAGGGAACCGGGCAGTTTTTTTAAAAGCGTCTCAATGGCACCGGCCTCCGTCTTTTCATCTGCCTCTGTTTTAAGAAAAGCCGGTATATCTCCCGTCAAAGCCTCTCCCCAGTCATGAATCAGACACATGCGTATAACCTTATTCATATCAAGCTCCGGAAAATCCTCTTCCATCAGCATGGCCAGCACAGCCAGCCGCCAGCTGTGCTCTGCCACACTTTCCTGCCTTCCGTTTGTCGACCAGCTATGGCGGGTATTGCATTTTAATTTTTCCAGTATTCCTAAAAATTCTATCAGCTGATCGGGCTTCATAGTGCTTCTCCCCTTTCATCTTTCCTGTCTTTCTTTGGGTCATTATAGCACGTTCCTTCATAAAGCTCTACGATATCTTCAATAATCAAAAGTCCGATGGGACCAAGGATAAATCCTAAAATGCCAAAAAGCTGCAGTCCTACATACATGGCGACCAGCGTTTCCAAAGGCGTCAGCCCTACTTTACCTCCCATTATTTTCGCCTCCATAATTTCCCTCACAAAATAGCAGATAATATAAATAATAATGAGGCCTATTCCTGAAAGCCAGTTTTTTTCAATCAGGCAAATCAGGGCCCATGGTATCAAAACAGTTCCGGTACCAAATATAGGCATGGCATCCAGTAATCCAATTATGATTCCAAGCAGAATAAAATAAGGGTTTTTCAGAAGAAACAACCCGACAGAGCAGATTATCATGGTGAAAAACATAATCGCCCCCTGAGTCTTCAGCCAGGCACTTCCAACCGTCATAAGGCGGTTGCCAAGCATTGCATACTCATAGCAGAACATGGAATTATCCCGCCGGGTGCGGATATCATCCATCTCCTGAAGGGATAAGACGGTTGCAATCATTAAGATTACCAGAATGACCGTCAGCTGAACTACCCATTTTAAAACCGTCATGGAATTTGTCATCAGAAATGGCATTGCCCTGCTTTTAACAGCTGCTTCACCACCTGTTAATATATCACTGACAACATTCACCATATAACCATCCGGAAGTTTTAAAAACCGTTCCACAAAGCAGCAGTTTTCCATCAGCCAGGCGTTTATACCATCTAAAATCTGAGGAAGGTTTTTTAACAGCAGCCTGGCTTCCATTAATAGCTTCCTGCCTGCAAAATAAAAGAACACTCCAAGCACAATCATAATAAGAAAAATTTCAACTCCGCCGATCAGGGCAAGAGGTAAAGAAATGACTCTTTTTTTATAATTAAACCGGGTTTTTCTTTCAATCCAAAGAGCAGAAGGACGGAGGGAGAGGGCAAATACATATGCAATCAAAAAGGGAATCACAAGAGGCAGCAAAAATTGAAAGCTTAAATAAACTGCCCCTGTAACTCCCAATATTAAAATTGTTTTCTTCAGTTTCCTGCTCGGTTTCTCCATGGACTCACCTGTTTCTGATTTGTACTTCTTTTGTACAAAGTTTATTATTGATCAAACGGCGAAAAATA
>JAEWPQ010000140.1 GCA_023460575.1 Bacillota bacterium | reverse complement strand
TGAGTCTTCTTATCCTTGGTCATGTTGTAGTTACGCTGTTTACATTCAGTACATGCCAGTGTGATTTTTGTGCGCACGACTTCCACCTCCACTTAAATTATCGTTGTTGTGTTTTCAGTCCCTTTTTCCTGCTGCAAGAAATTTTGAGCATAAAAAAAAGACCTAAGCTCTTCCATTCGCCCAATTACTATAACATACAGGACTGGATTCGTCAATCTTTTTTTAGAAATACCTGCTATTTTGTAGGATTCAGACATTATAACACGGGAAACCGAAAAATGCAAGTCTAAAGTTTCCCGTGCACGTATTTAATATTCGATCTCTGACAGATACCGTCTTAACGCATCCTGCCAGGAAGGAAGCGGCTGAAAGCCATTCTCCTTCAGCTTATCTTTGCTCATTCTGCTGTTCATTGGACGTTTGGCTTTTACCGGAAACTGATCAGAAGTAACAGGTTCAACCATAACAGGCATGCCTGCCTGTCTAAAGATTTCACCGGCAAATTCATACCAGCTGCAAAGTCCCTCATTGGTGGCATGGTAACGTCCGTATTTTTCCGTTTCAATCATATCCACCAGAAGACGGGCAAGGTCAAAGGTATAGGTGGGAGATCCAACCTGATCGGCGACAACATTCAGTTTATCCCTGGTTTTCCCCAGATTCAGCATGGTCTTGATAAAGTTCTTGCCGTTTACGCCGAACACCCAGGCAATACGTACAATAAAATATTTATCAAGGTTGCCTTCTACTTCCAGTTCTCCCTCGTACTTCGTCCGCCCGTAAATATTTAACGGTTCTCTTTTATCATCAGGCTCCCAGGGGCGGGTTCCCTGACCATTAAATACGTAATCCGTACTGATATACATCATCCGTATATCAAGATCCCTGCACACTCTGGCGATGTTTCCGGTTCCCCTGGCATTGACATTCCTGCATAATTCCTCATTTTCTTCTGCTGCATCCACAGCAGTATAAGCAGCACAATGAATGACTGCATCAGGAGCAGCTTCCCTGATTACCCGGTTTACACTTTTCTCATCCGTGATATCCATCTCTTCGATATCTACGCCCACAGCCTCATGATTCCGTTTTTTCAGCTCATTTACTACGTCATATCCAAGCTGGCCCTTAACGCCAGTAACTAATACTTTCATCGCTGCCTCACTTTACGATTGGAATTTATAAACGTTTTCCGTACATATTATCAAAATAATTCTGGTATTCTCCGTTTACAATATGCTTCCACCAGTCCTCATGATCCAGATACCACTGAATGGTCTGGCGGATTCCGGTGTCAAAATTGTATTTTGGCTTCCAGCCAAGCTCTGTTTCCAGTTTCTTCGGATCAATGGCATAACGTCTGTCATGACCCGGGCGGTCTGTTACATACTTGATCAGGCTTTCCGGCTTATCCAGTTCCCTTAAGATGGTCTTCACAACTTCTAAATTGGTGCGTTCATTATGACCGCCTACATTATAGACTTCTCCCACTCTGCCCTTATGAATAATTAAATCAATTGCTTCACAGTGGTCAGAGACATGAAGCCAGTCTCTTACATTCTCTCCGGTTCCATAGACGGGGAGATCCTCATCTGCCAGAGCGCGGCTGATAATTAACGGAATAAGCTTCTCCGGGAAATGATACGGTCCATAGTTGTTGGAGCATCTGGAAATGGTAACAGGAAGTCCGAATGTTCTCTGGTATGCCAGAACGAATAAGTCAGCGCTGGCCTTTGATGAGGAATAAGGGCTAGATGTATGAAGCGGAGTTTCTTCTGTGAAAAATAAATCCGGCCGGTCAAGAGGCAGATCTCCGTAAACCTCATCTGTAGAAACCTGGTGGTAACGCTTGATTCCAAAGGTGCGGCATGCATCAAGCAGAGTTGTGGTACCCATAACATTAGTCCTTACAAAGCTTTCCGGATCAGTGATCGAACGGTCTACGTGGCTTTCTGCCGCAAAGTTAACTACTACATCCGGCTTCTCTTTTTCAAATAAATCAAAAATAAATGTTCTGTCAGCAATGTCGCCCTTGATAAAACGATAATTAGGTTTGTCTTCCACAGGCTTTAAAGTCTCTAAATTTCCTGCATAGGTTAAAAGGTCCAGATTGATAATCTCATAATCCGGGTATTTATTTACCATATGATGTACAAAGTTTCCGCCGATGAATCCAGCTCCTCCGGTAACGATTATTTTCATTGATTTGCTCCTTTACTTATCGATATATTTTCCTGCAAGCACATCCACCAGATACTGACCATACTGGTTCTTCTTTAATGGTTCAATACTCTTTTCCAGCTGATCTTTTGTGATCCAGTGGTTTAAATAAGCAATTTCTTCCAGACAGGCGAGTTTTCTATGCTGATGGGTTTCCATGGTCCGGACAAAATTAGTGGCATCTACCAAAGACTCATGTGTCCCTGTATCAAGCCAGGTAAATCCCTGACCCAGAAGTTCCACATCCAGCTTGCCCTCTTCTAAGTAAATACGGTTTAAATCTGTAATTTCCAATTCACCGCGGGCGGAAGGCTTTAAGTTCTTCGCGTATTCCACAACTTTATTGTCATAAAAATAAAGACCTGTCACGCAGTAATTGCTCTTTGGTGCAGAAGGCTTCTCTTCAATGGAAACAGCCTTTCCTTCCGAATCAAACTCCACAATTCCAAAGCGTTCGGGATCATCCACGTAATAACCGAATACAGTGGCTCCATCCTTTTTATTTGCTGCATGAAGAAGACGCTTTGTAAGACCGTGTCCTGCAAAAATGTTATCTCCAAGAATCATTGCAACGCTGTCATCTCCGATAAATTCCTCTCCTATGACAAAGGCCTGTGCAAGACCATCGGGAGACGGCTGTACAGCGTAGGATAGCTGAATCCCGAACTGTGACCCGTTTCCTAACAACGCCTCAAACCTGGGTGTGTCATCCGGTGTGGATATAATCAGAATATCCCGGATCCCTGCATTCATTAAAACAGAAAGCGGATAGTAAATCATAGGTTTATCATAAATAGGCAGTAACTGTTTGGACGTTACCATGGTAAGCGGATACAGCCTGGTGCCGGACCCCCCGGCAAGAATTATTCCCTTCATTATTAATTTCCTCCATATTCATTCATACTGCTATCATAAAGGGTGACGTAACGTCACGGTCAAGTCTTTTTCTATTACTTTTTTCTTATTTTGTACAAATAAATACACCAGCCTGCTTTGTAATATGAATAAACCCTTTTTTCACCATCTTCTTTTCCAGATATTCGCGGAATTCTTCATACCTGTCGATTAAAAACTCCTGCTGATTTCCATGGCAGGATAAAATATATTGCATCAGTGCACCAGCATCAGCAACCTCCAGATGGTCATCATAAATTACTTTTTTTACAGATTTAAAATGACTCCTCAAGATCTCTTCTCCATTATCCAGTCCAAAAACATCATAAAGATTTACTTCTGAGAGGACAATTCTGGAATCAAATTCCAGCACCAGCTGTCTGATCTCTTTCATATGCTCCCTGCCATAAGTGCTGCAATAAAAGATTCCGCCCTTTTTTAAAACCCTGTAAACCTGAGTTAAGGCAGCATCAAGATTTGTTAAATAAAACAGTACATGATTCGCAGCGGCAGCATCGAAGCTGTCATCCGGCTTTTTAATCTGCCTGCAGTCCAGAACCTCAAAAGAAATATGCCCCTTGACCTGTTTTAAGTTTTCCTGTGCATCACGAACCATGCCCTTGGATACATCCGTCAGGCACAGCTTTGCATCCGATGGAATCCGCTCTTTATTTATCCGCCACAATTCTCCGTTTCCGCAGCCCAGTTCCAGAATGTGTTTTCCGTTTAGGGGTTCCATCTGATCATAAAGCCACTGAAACCAGCCTACGGGATTGGTGGCATATTTTTTATGAAGACCAATTCGGATACTTACATTGGCTGCATCCTTGTACTGCTCAACCAGAGTTTTTTCCATATTTGTAATATGGATTAAGTGAAGAATTTTATTCCAGTCCACAGACTGGCGGTCAGCAACCAGTTTCGAAGTCTCTGTTAACGTCTGTTCTACCAGTTTTAAATGTTCAATTCTCTTCCGGATCAGATTCAGCTGAAGCTTGATTGATTCTCCCACATAATCATGATCCTTATCATTAATGGTAATGGAACGGATTTCATCAAGAGAAAATCCCAGATACTTAAGAGAGAGTATCTTCTGCAGCTTTGCAAAATCTGAATCCGTATAAAGCCGGTATCCGCCGGCACTCATACCTGCAGGCTTTAACAGTCCCTGCTTATCATAATACCGGATAGTCCGTATGGAAACACTGGCTTTTTTTGCGAATTCTCCGGAAGTATAGTACCCTTCAATGTGGCTCATATTCCTCTCCCTTTCTCGTTTTATTCCGTGTTACAAAATTATCTGATAATTTTCTATATCCAGAATTTTTCCAAATTTTTTTCCCACCTCACGAATCGTTCCGCAGTGAATAAATCCAAGCTGTTCATGAAGCTTCATACTGGCTTCATTGCCTCCTGTAATTACAGATACAACCGTATGTATGTCTTCTCTATCCCTCGCTATCTTAAGAATTACTTCCGCCAGCTTTCCGGCAATTCCTCTTCTGCGGTATTCCCTGTCAATGTAGATGGATAATTCCACCGTTTCCTTATAAGCTTCTTTGGGACGATAGGCGGAAAGACTTGCATAGCCAACTGCCTTTCCATCCTCCTCCGCTACAATCAGGGGATGATTTCCAACATTATGCTCGCGGAACCATACCATGCGTTCCTCCATGGTTTTTGGAGTAAAATCAAAGGTGGCAAAACCATGCTCTGCCTCATAATTATAAATATCCAAAAGCTGCGGCATATCTTTTTCTGCTGCGGTCCTGATGTTCATTCCCATTCCTCCTGAGTTAATCAGTATTATTTATTTATGTATCATACATCAAACTACTGCCCTCGTCCAATACAAATTGTCAAAAAATATACCTTCCTGATTCCCGATTTTTTCAGCACACGGGTACAGGCTTCCACTGTACTTCCGGTCGTATAAATATCATCAATTAAAATTACATTTTCAAGGCCTTCAACTATCTTTCCCGGCAAAAAAGCTTCCTCCAGATTTTTTAAACGCTCTGTGGGATTTAGTGCCTTCTGAGGCATGGTTTTCTTGCTTCTCACCAGCATATCAGGAAAAACAGGAATCTTAAGTCCCGCCCCGATTCTGCATGCAAGAAGCTCAGCCTGGTTAAATCCCCTTTCTTTTTTTCTCGATGGATGAACCGGCACCGGAACGAGACCACCGGCACCCATGCGCCTGATTATTTTCTCATAACGCAGGCTTATGGCATCTCCGTAAAAATCTAAATATTCCCGTTTATTTTTGTATTTTATCTTTGCCATGGAATTTTTGGCGTATTCGTCGTAATTAATCAGAGCCCTGCCATACTCAAAGGTTCTTTTGTGTTTCATACAGTCAAAGCAGTATTCTATGTCACTGCTAAAGACTTCCTTGCCGCATTTTTTACATACAGGGTCCTTAACAAAAGACAGCACTTTCACACATTCCGGACAGATCAGTCTGCCTTTCGGCATAACGATCCCGTCACAGACCGGACACCTTCTCGGAAATAACAGGTCAATAAAAAAAGAGGATTGCATAAGGATTGATTCTCCTTTTAAGATTTGTAAGACAGGCAGACAGGACCTCCGTCTGCCCAAAGAATTTAAGGCAGTTTATTTATTTCACAGATACGTTCCTTTAATCCGGAATATCTGCGCTGTTCCATTTCGTTATTTACCATATCCTGAAACGTTCCCGGCATACCTACCAGACAGACACAGGTCTTTGCACGGGTAACTGCAGTATAAATTAAGTTTCTTGTCATCAGCATTCTTGGTCCGGGGAAAACAGGAATTACCACTGCAGGATATTCGCTTCCCTGGGATTTATGAATGGTTATGGCATAAGCCAGCTCCAGCTCTTCCAACTGTTTATAGCTGTACTCCACCAGTCTTCCTTCATCAAATTCCACAGTCACCAGCTCCGCAAACTGATTCATCTCCCGGATGATTCCGATGTCCCCGTTATAAATCCCAGTTCCCTTTTCTACCGGAATCCCATACTTGTTTCTGACTTCCCATTCCATATTATAATTGTTCCTGATCTGCATCACCTTATCGCCGGTCCGGTAAATCACTCCTGCAGATTCCCGCTCCTGCTTTAATTCTGAAGGTGGATTTAAATACTCCTGCAGAATGGAATTAAGCCGTTCCACTCCAATAGCACCCTTTCTCATGGGCGTCATAATCTGAATATCATAAGGGTCTGCGTGAACATAGGACGGAAGTTTGCTCTGAACCAGTGTAATCATTGCATTGATAATGGTATTTGGCTCTTCCCTCTTAATAAACAAAAAATCATTGCTTTTTTTACCAAGGGGAACCGGTTCCCCCCGGTTAATCATATGGGCATTAACAACAATATCACTCTGTGTGGCCTGGCGGAAGATTTTCGTCAGCATTACCACGTTGAAGCACTGGGATTCAATCAAATCTCTCAGCACATTTCCAGGACCCACGCTTGGAAGCTGGTTTACATCTCCCACCAGTATAAGTCTTGTTCCGGGGTTAATTGCCTTTAATAGAGACTGCATAAGATGAATGTCCACCATGGACGTCTCATCGATAATTACAGCATCGGCATCCAGAGGATTTTCTTCATTTCGTTCAAAATGCATGGACACGGAACGTTCGTCTCCCGGAACTCCTGTCAGTTCTAAAAGCCGGTGTATAGTCCGTGCCTCATATCCAGTCGCTTCCGTCATACGCTTTGCTGCCCTGCCCGTAGGAGCTGCCAGTAATATCTCCATCTCCTCACTTTCAAAAAAGCGGATAATGGTATTAATAGTAGTGGTCTTTCCGGTTCCGGGTCCTCCGGTGATAATGAGAAGTCCGCTGTTTACAGCCTCAACCACTGCCATTACCTGCTTTTCATCCAGCTCAATCTGCTCTTTTTCCTGAATCTTAACAAGCCTGGACCTGATCTCATCCTCAGGCATGGTTCCCCTGATATTTAAATCATGAAGCATCTTGGCCACATTCAGCTCCATATAATAATACTGGGATGCATAAACGGTCCGTTTCCCGTCTGTCTCCCTGATAATCAGACGCTTGTCCAGCTGCATATCCATCAGATGCTTTTCTATGGAGGCCTGTTCTACTTTTAAAAGCTCAGAAGCAGAGGAAAGAAGCTCTTCTTCCGGCAGATAAGTATGACCGTTTGAAGTTGCCTGCAAAAGGGTATAAAGAACTCCGCATTTGATACGGAAATCCGAGTCTGTAAATATACCTGCTTTTCTGGCAATCTCATCTGCCATCTTAAATCCCACACCGGATATATCATCTGCCATCTGATATGGATTTTCCTTTACAATACTGTAAAGTCTGGGGCCGTATTCCTGATAAATCTTCACTGCAAGATTCATGGAAATACCATATTCCTGAAGAAACATCATCGCCTGGCGCATCTCTTTTTTCTGTTCAACCTGATTGGAAATGGACATGGCAAGCTTTTCACTGACACCCTTTACCTCGGAAAGACGTTCAGGCTCTTCTTCCATAATCCGGAAGGTATCTGCTTTAAACCGTCGGACAATCCTTGCTGCCAGCGCTGCACCCACGCCCTTAATTGCTCCGGATCCCAGATAACGTTCCATGGCAGCGGTATCTTCAGGAGCTTTTATTTCGTAGGTTTCTACAGACAGCTGTTCACCATAAACAGGGTGTTCCGTTAGAATCCCCACTGCCTCAATCCGCTCCCCTTCACTGATGTAATGAAAATTACCTACCAGCGTAAATTCCTCGCCGTCCTCTGAAAGGCTCAGTACCGTATAACCGTTGTCTTCGTTCCTGTATTTAATTTTTTCTACAAATCCGCAGACTGTCGCCATGTTTCCTCCGTAAAATGCAAAGAGACCGCCGCAAAAGGAACCCTGCCGGAATTTACCGCCAGGGCCGTTAAGAGCAGTTTTGTTAATCAAAATTGCTGAACATAAATATCAGCCTGTACCTGATTAAAATTCTGTTTTATTGTTTCCACCATGCATAAATTCAATAAACTTACCGGTTCCGATGGCCACTGCAGTCAGGGGATCCTCAGCAATCATAGTTGTGATGCCTGTCTTCTCTTCGATCAGGGCATCTAATCCGCTTAATAAAGAACCGCCTCCTGTTAAAACAATTCCTCTGTCAAAAATATCGGCAGCCAGTTCCGGCGGAGTTCTCTCCAGAACATTATGAACCGCATCCACAATCTGCATTGCCGGCTCTTTTAAAGCATCAAGAGTCTCGTCCGAGGTCACAACAATGGTCTTTGGCAGTCCGGTTACTAAGTTTCTTCCTCTTACTTCCATAGTTAAAACTTCTGGCCTGCGGTATGCAGCTCCGATGTTGATCTTAATCTCTTCTGCCGTTCTTTCGCCGATCAGAAGGTTGTGCTTCTTACGCATATAACGGACAAGAGCTTCATCAAAATCATCACCAGCCACCTTAATGGAGGTGCTTACAACTGTGCCTCCTAAAGAAATAACTGCAATATCGGAAGTACCACCGCCAATATCCACAATCATATTGCCGCAGGCCTTGGAAATATCAATCCCTGCACCGATAGCTGCTGCAACCGGTTCTTCGATAATGGCTACTTCTCTGGCTCCTGCCTGATAGGTTGCATCTTCAACCGCTTTTTTTTCAACTTCAGTGGCACCGCTAGGTATGCAGACACTGATTCTTGGCTTTCTTAAGGTTTTCTTTCCTACTGCTTTGTTGATAAAATACTTCAGCATCTTTTCCGTTACCGTGTAATCGGAAATTACGCCCTGGCGCAAAGGTCTGACTGCTACAATATTACCCGGTGTTCTTCCGATCATCAGCCTTGCTTCTTCTCCGATTGCCTTTATTTTATTGGTATCGCGGTCTATCGCCACAACTGACGGCTCTTTTA
>JAEWPQ010000139.1 GCA_023460575.1 Bacillota bacterium | reverse complement strand
GCTATAATATAAACGCTGTAAATCAAGAATTTATTAAGGAGATTGGAATGAGTAAGAAAACTGCGGTTGTATTATTTGGCGGACAGTCATCGGAGCACGTTGTTTCCTGTATGTCAGTTGTCAATGTAATAGACCATATAAATAAAGATAAATATAATCTGCTTTTGATCGGAATTACAGAGGAAGGGCACTGGATTAAAACAGAATCTGTAAAGGAAATCAAAGACGGATCGTGGAGAGAGGGACGGATCAGTGCTATTCTATCTCCTGACGCCGGAATGGGTGCGGTTGTACTGCTTGACGGGGATAAGACAGAGCTTGTTAAGGCAGATGTGGTATTTCCAGTGCTTCACGGCCTTATGGGCGAAGATGGAACGGTTCAGGGCCTTCTGGAGCTTTCCAGAATCCCATATGTGGGATGCGGCGTTCTTTCCTCTTCTGTTTCCATGGATAAATTATATACAAAGATTATTGTAGATGACCTGGGGGTTTTGCAGGCTGCCTATGTACCAGTCATGCGTCATCAGTTGAACAATATGGAGCAGGTAATAGCCAGAGTAGAAGAACGGTTTGATTATCCGGTATTTGTAAAGCCGTCCAATGCAGGTTCTTCAAAGGGGGTCAGCCGTGCATCAGACCGGAAGGAACTGGAGGATGCATTACTGGAAGCAGCCAGACATGACCGGAAGATTCTGGTAGAAGAGATGATTGTCGGCAGAGAGATCGAATGCGCCGTTCTGGGCGGCGGGAATCAGCCTGTTAAGGCCTCCGGTGTAGGAGAGATTCTTGCGGCAGCTGAATTTTATGACTTTGACGCAAAGTATCATAATGCGGACTCAAAAACTGTCATTGATCCAGTATTGCCGGAGGGAGCTGCACAACGGGTAAGAGAAGCGGCAAAAGCCGTATTTCAGGCAGTGGACGGCTGCGGGCTGGCAAGAGTGGATTTTTTTGTGAAGAAAGATGGAACGGTTGTATTTAATGAGATTAATACAATGCCGGGATTTACGGCTATCAGCATGTATCCCATGCTTTGGGAGGCAGCAGGAATAAGCAAGGACCAGCTCGTGGACCGTCTGATGGAAGACGCTTTGAGCCGGTTTGACGATTAAGGAGCAGATATTATGGCAGACAGAAATTCTCCCATTGGAGTGTTTGATTCCGGTGTAGGCGGTCTTACGGTAGCAAGAGAGATCATGAGGCAGATGCCGGATGAGAGAATTGTTTACTTCGGTGATACGGCGCGGGTCCCCTATGGTAACAAATCCTGCAGCACTGTTATCCGTTTTACAAGACAGATCATTCGTTTTCTGATGACCCAGGATGTAAAGGCAATTGTAATTGCCTGTAATACGGCAACTGCCTGTGCACTGGAAACAGTGGAGCATGATCTGGATATTCCTATCATCGGAGTGATTCACGCAGGAGCGAGGACTGCGATTGAATCAACTAAGAATGGAAAGATCGGCATCATTGGAACTGAAGGAACTATAAGAAGCGGTGTATATACCAGGGTGATAAAAGAAATGCGGGAAGACATTGAAGTCACAGGAAAGCCGTGTCCGCTTCTGGTCCCTCTGGTGGAGGAAGGCCTGCTTCATGATTCCGTTACAGATGAGATCGCATCCAGATATTTAAGCGAATTAAAAGGGAAATACATTGACACACTTATATTAGGCTGTACCCATTATCCCCTTCTTCGTTCTACCGTAGGCAGGCTGATGGGACCGGAAGTTACGTTAGTCAATCCAGCTTATGAGACCGCTCTGGAATTAAAGCAGGTTCTGGAAGAAAAGGGCCTTATCTGCGATCATGACGGCAGCAGCATTGATAAATATCATTTCTATGTCAGTGATCTGGCGGAAAAATTTACAAGCTTTGCCGCTTCCATTCTTCCTTACCAGGTAAAAGAGACAAGACAAATAAACATAGAAGAGTTTTAGAGGAGTTATAGATTATGACAAGAGATGTTCTGATCAGTATCAGCGGTGCACAGATCGTAGAAGAGGATAATCAGGCTGTGGAAATGATCACAAGAGGCGATTACTTTCTAAAAAACGGCAGCCATTATATTCTTTATGATGAGGTTCAGGAAGGGCTGGAAGGTGTGACCAGAAACACCATTAAAATCCACCAGTCAGGAATGGATATCATAAAAAGAGGAAGCACCAGTGTTCATATGACCTTTGAAAAGGAAAAGAAAAATATTTCCTGCTATGCGACGCCATTTGGAGAGCTGATGATCGGCATCAGAACCACTGATATCAGGATTGCTGAAGAAGAGGACCGCTTAAAGGTCCAGGTGGATTATACCCTGGATATCAATTACCAGCATGTTTCAGAATGTAATATTGTGCTTGAAGTATGTTCGAAAGATACTGCCAATATTCATCTTCTGAGTTAGGGGCGTGTTGCAAAACTGTTTTTATAAATGGTTTTGCAATACGTTCTTTCTTTATGGACAAAAAAACAAGACATTGATATAAATAATTCTAACATTAGGTATAAAAATGATTTGGAACAGCAAAAACGAACTATAACACAAACTTATGAAAATATCATTTTTCCGTTCTATGAATATTGATTTATCACATTTACTTATGGATTTTGTAATTGTTTATGTATGTGTCTTGGTTGGGGCAAAAATATTTAATTTAATAAAAAAGGTAGTTGAACGAGTTTTAAATAATCATCATTGAAAAAATTAAGCAGCCTAAATATAGGGTGCTTATTGAGGTGGGCTTTTCTCTGAAAAGGGATATGCCTTGCTATAATTAGGATACATTTTATAAAGGGTCACCTCCGTAACATTAAACTTTGGTCGGGATAATGCGTTTGGGAGGCTTCTTATAGATGTATTTTATTACAATAAAAAGAATGTTGGAAGTGTGCTTTTTAAGCACACCCCAACATTCCGTATAGAACTTTTTTATAATCAAAAGATTGTATCCTTAACAAGAGGAATGGCTCCGTATTTTCCAAGAAGATAGTCCTTGGAGAAGCTGGCATCTGACCGGACCTTAATATCTGCCAGGGTGTAGAGACTTGATTCCCCATATTCATTCATGTCAACGAAAGCCACCTCATCACGCCGAAACTGCTGGTTATTTAAAATTGAGATATCGTGAGTGGAGAAAATAAGCTGTACATTCTTGTTTGATTCCTGCTGAAAGGAATCAACTATAAATTTGGTGACAGCGGGGTGGAATGCACTGGAGATGCTGTCAACCATCAGAATACCGCCATTCTGACTCAGCTCATAAATTCTTAAAAACATAAACAGATTTTTCAGCGTACCTGAAGAAATCTCTGTAATGTCCAGATATTTGACAAACAACTGGCCGTTTGACCGGGATTTAGTAAGAAATCCAAGTTTTGGGATTCCATTATCAACAATAATGTCTTCTACAGGTACCCCAAGTTTACGAAGCTGGGACAGGCTGAATTCAATGGCTTCCGGATTTACCATAATTTTAAACAGCAAACCATCCAATATTGTATTTCCAAGAATCTGAAGCGGTTCTAAAATGTCAAAAAAATAGAAAATTTTACTGGAAAAAAATTTTTCAAATGGTTTCATAATTGCTGTCAGCTCAGGGACATCAAGGGATACCAGAATAGAACAGAATAACCGGGTATCCTGTGGGCGGATTCCTGACTTTGACCGCATGCATTTTTCATAGAAACGGCCGTAGGACAGTTCCTTTTCAGTACGCGAAAATACCAGATGGTGATCAACTGTCAGGTGCTCTGTAATAATTTTTTGAGAACAGATGGAAAAACCATATTCGTAAATTCTGTTATTGCTTAAAAAGGAAATTTCCATCTCCGTAGGGAGTTCCTTCTTTTCCTCCGACTGAAAGGGGATAATCCTGTCCATGGAATTCAGCTGTAAAAGGTTAATGAAACGGTTTTTAGAGGATGCCTGGGAAGGAAAAAGCTGCCAGAATATCAGGGAATGAAAACTGGCAAAGGCAAAGAATAAATTACTTTTTCCGCTTGAATTAGGTCCGTAGATGGCCAGCGTCTTTATCAACTTTTGGTTATCGAACGGAATTAAGTGGTCAGGAAGTTCTTTGTAGGTGACAGCCTTCATATTAATAAAAGTCTCGTCCAAAAAGGAACGGAAGTTTTTAAACCGAAAAGAGATTAGCATACGTTTTATCCTCCTTTTTGAAAGTATATCGCAAAAATGAAAAAAAAGAAACAAAAAACATGAAAAAACAAGCTTACCATGTGATAATTTCGTCAAGGAGCTGTTGTTGTTCCTGGCTGGAACGGGTCAGGTAGATTCTGGTTGTCTCGATGCTTTCGTGCCCCATTAAATCGGCAAGAAGTGAAATGTCATTATTGCGTGCTAAAAAATTCTTTGCAAAACGGTGTCGGAATGAATGGGGGTAGACCGTATCGGGATCTATCCCATAGCGGCTGGCCAGATGCTTCAGCTGGTAATTAATTCCCCTGGGGGTAATCAAATGACCAGATTTATTCAAAAACAGAAAGCCGCTTTGGACACCCCGGTCCTGACACCATGCCAGCGCCTCTTCACTAAGGGAATCAGGAAAGTAGATACGGCGTATCTTTCCTCCCTTGGAATACAGATCCAAATAACCCAGCTTTAAATGCTCTTCTTTTATCTGAATCAGTTCGCTGACCCTGGCACCTGTAGCGGCAAGAAAGCGTACAATAAAATACCAGAAATAATTTTTTTCTTCTTTCAGCTTCTCTTTAAAGATTTCATAATCTTCATTGGATATTATTGTGTCCAGAAAAGTTTTCTGCTGCACTTTAACAGACGGGAGATGGTAGGATGACAACAAAATGGAATCCGCTTCACTTGTCTCTGACAGAAACCGGGAAAAATGGTTGATGGCATATATACGCTGATTTACAGTTGCCGGGCGGTATCGAGGAATCAAATAAATCTTATACTGCTGGAGATTCTCAGGAGTGACTTCATTATACAGGGTGAAAAAAAGCCGCACACTGCCTGCATAGGCTGTAATGGAGTTGCCTGATAAATTCTTTTTCTTTAAATATTTCTTAAATTCATTTAATAAGTCTTCATTCAGCATAATTCCCTACCAATTCACAATCTGATTCACGATCTGTTTTTGTTCCGTACTGCTTCTATGTAAGTAAATTCTTGTTGTTTCAATACTTTCATGACCCAGAATATCAGAAAGCATGGAGATATCTCCGCATTTCTCAATAAAATTTTTTGCAAAACGATGACGGAAGGAGTGGGGGTAAACGACCTTTGGATCCAGACCGTAAAGCGCCGTAAATTTTTTCAGCTGACCGCGTATCCCGGCAGGAGTGATTGGTTCACCGTATCGGTTTAAGAAAACGTATCCGCTGACACGGTTGATCTGCCCAAGCCATTTAAGTGCTTCCACGCGCAGGGTTTTAGGGAAGTAGATTCTTCTTATTTTGTTATCCTTGGAGTAAATATCCATATGTCCGCATTTTACATGTTCCACTTTTGTCATTACTAGTTCACTGACCCGCACCCCGGTGGCGGCCATAAACCGAACCACAAAATAGTACAGCATGTTTCCATCACGGATGAGACAGTTTTTTAAATACTCATAGTCTGCCTGGCTGATGATGTTCTCCAGGAACGTTTTTTGCTGGATGCGTATCATCAGCATTTTTGAAGAAGTAAGCTTTAAAGATTCCATGTAGCAGTTCAGTGCCCTGATTCTCAAATTCACCGTCTGAGGCTTGTAATGCTCCATTAAGTAGCACTTATAGAGCATGAGGTTATCATGGCTGATTACATGGTAGCGGTCAAGAAACTGTCTTGCTGCAAACGAATATACGTGAATGGTATTTGCAGACATATTGTTGATTTTCAAATATTCCTGGAAATCATCAAGGCTTTGCTCTACGACGCTTTTGTTCTCGGTTGTAATTTCGGTTATTACATTTCCTTTCGTCATATCTTTCCATCTCCTTTTAGAATCAAACAAATACAGTTTAACACAAGTATATAAACTGTTCATTAAAAAATCAAGAAAAATTCGAAAAAATAGTAAAAATAAATCATAAATAGTGGCTAAAACTGGTTTTGCTTTCGATAATTTCCAATATTAGAAGTATAATAGCCATGTGATGCAATTAGGAATTTCATCTAAAATATTTCAAAAAGAAAAAAAGGAGAGTGCATTTATTATGAGAAAGCAGACCAAATTAGTTGCTGTTTTATCAACAGCAGCACTGCTGGCATTAGGTGCTTCCATGTCTTCTTTCGCAGCTACCGGCTGGCAGGAAGAGAATGGTACATGGGTGTATTACAACAGAAGCGGAGACAAAGAAACCGAGAAGTGGGCTAAGTCCGGTGACAACTGGTTCTACTTAAACGATAGCGGCGAGATGGCTACTGATATTATTGTAGAATTTGATGATGAATACTACTATGTAGACGAGAACGGTGCTATGGTAACCAACAAATGGGTATCCATGGAGAATGAAGATTATGATGGCAGCGATGACGATGACGAGCCTGTAAATAACTGGTACTATTTTGGCTCCAATGGTAAAGCTTACAAGAGCTCTACCAGCAGCGATACAGCTTCCTTTAAATCCGTTAACGGCAAAGAGTATATCTTTGATGACGAAGGCAAGATGCTTTTCGGCTGGGTTAACGATGATGGTGAAAGAGAAACCGGCGATGATGCATGGAAAGAAGGAATTTATTATTGCGGCAAAGAAGATGATGGAGCAAAGACAACAGGCTGGGCTACCATTGAGATTACCGACGATGATTACGATGATGCTGCCAAAGATGGCAATGCCAGAGTTTCCAGCCATAATACCTTTGATGATGAAGAGCAGGAGCGTTGGTTCTGGTTTAAGAGCAACGGTAAGAAGCAGACAAGTAAAGACGGAAAAACCATCAATGGCAAAAAGTACAGCTTTGATGAGTGGGGCCGTATGAATGCAGAGTGGATTCTCTGGGATGCAACTGCAACAAAAGCAAACGCTACTTCTGCTACAGCTTCCACAGGTCAGGGCGCCAATGATTACACCAGAGAATGGAGATATTTCGGTTCTCCAGAAGATGGTGCAAGAATTACCAAGGGTTGGTTTAAAGTTGTTCCGGATGAGAATCTGCATTTAGAGAAATATAATGATGATGAAGATTACTGGTACTATTCCGATAATGAAGGACAGCTGGTTTCAGGTGAAATCAAAACCATTAACGGTAAGAAGTATGCCTTTGATACAAAGGGAAGAATGAAGGACGGTTTGAAATTCTATAAATTCGAAGAGGATAATCCTAACAAGGATATCATTGATATTATAGATGATGATGATGATGATTTCCCATTCGATACGGAAGACCGTTTCAAGGATAATGCAAATCACTGGCTGGATGAAGGTTACTACTGCTATAACTTTGGCAACGGTAATGATGGCTCCATGAAGACAAATAAACAGAGCGTTGAAATTGATGGAGAAACCTTCAACTTCTTCTTTAACAAGTCAGGTACCTTTAAAGGTGCAGGTAAAACTGGCATTGATGATGACAAGTACTATATGGCAGGTATGCTGTTAGAGGCTGATAAGGATGATAAGTACTCTGTAGTCAAGATTAAAGAGACAAAAGAGGGCGAATCCACAAAGACAAGATACAGCATTCTGGATACAGATGAGTTTATGGATGATCTGGAGGCAGAAGGTAAGGCAAGTGCAGACGGCAAGAGCTGGCTTGTACGTAATGACAGCATGTTAAATGATAAAGATAAATATGATGAATATTACAATATCAACTACGAGGCAGCCAGAAAGGCCGGTATTACCTACAAACTTGTAAATACTTCTGGTACTGTTCAGAAGAATAAGCATAAAGCAAAAGATGGCGATGACCGTTGCTACGATCAGAAGGGTAATGATATCACAGCTCTCTACGTAGAAAGCTAATTATGCTCTGACAAAGGTTTCATATATAACATATGGCGGATATTTTCCGCCATATGTTTTGACCGTAAGATGACAAGTTGTCATTTTTTTAATAAAGTTTAGGTTTTTTTTATAATTAAGAAGGTGGAAGGAATTATGCCAACACAACGTTTTTTACATTTACCTGATATCAAACGCGAAAAAATAAAGCGGGCGGCAATTCGTGAATTTTCCAAATTTTCTTTTTCCGATGTCTCTATAAATCAAATTATAAAAGAGGCTGATATCTCCAGGGGAAGTTTTTATACTTATTTTGAAGATAAAGAAGATTTGCTTGCCTATCTGCTGCGTGATTTTCAGGAAACCTGCAAAAGGTGGTTTTTTCAAAATCTTGAATTATGTGAAGGTAATATTTATCAGGTATTTTGGAATTCGATCCTGGTATTGATCAATTACGGACGGGAACAGCAGGATTTTATATTTTACAAGAATATATTTTTAGATGCAAAATTTATGACAGAAACAAGTATGATAGGCTTTAAGGATTTTTTTAATAAGAGTAAAGAAGAACGGGAACTGGTTCGTTGCTGTTTTGATAAGCTGGATCATAGTGTCTGTCCGGTTTCAAGCATTGAAGAACTTTCGGATCTGCTGGAACTTCTTCTTTTTCTTGTAGCGAAATCCATGGCAATGTATTTTATGGAATCTGCAGATATAGATGAGATTCTGGATGGAATTAAATTTCAGTTCAAGGTAGTAGAAGAAGGAGTCCGGCAAAATATGAAAAGGCAGGCAGGATAAGAAGGAGCAATTGCAATGATTAATAAAAAAAAGAAACAATTTGTACTAATTCTTTTATCGGCAGTTTTAATATTCCGTTCAAATGAAGCATTTGCCAGTCCAACATTTGCCCGTTCAGATGCAGAATGGGAGAAACTTCGTGACAATACCATGGAATACGGAGAAATAGAAGATTTGATTCATGAATACAATGCGACGGTCTTAAATAACCAGGTGGAATATTCCAAACAGAGAGATGATCCGACTGCAGATGATGTTGCCCGGTCGTATCGGGATGATGCGGATGACATTCGGGGAAATATAACTGGTGATGATGACCTTGCAGATGCCACGGCAGAGGCACAGGCCCGCTCATTGGAGAAAAAAGCAGATGATAATGTGTTTGACTTAGAGGTAATGAGGTATTCCAATCTCCAGACTGAAAAAAATCTGGCCATTATGGCACAGTCTAACATGATTTCTTATTATAAGTCCATTCTTAATCTGGAGGTCCTGAAACAGAATCAGAAACTGCTCACAGAAGTGCTTCGGGTGACAGAAGTTCAGAGAGATATCGGATCCTCAACAAATGTTGATGTGCTGAATGCCAGAAATAATCTTCAAAAAACCGAGACTGCTGTCATTCAGACAGAAGCATCGATTAGAAAACTGAAACAGACACTTTGCGTCATGCTGGGCTGGGGTTATCAGGCTTCCCCGGACATGAGTCAGATTCCGGCAGCAGATCCGGCAAGGATACCCAATATGAATCCTGATTCAGATTATTCCAAAGCAGTTGACAGTAATTATGAGCTTAAACTGAACCAGAGAAAGCTGGAAAATGCAGTATCAGAAGTGGTGAAAGACTCTTATCGGATTAAAATCAAGGATAATAAAGAAAAGATAGGTACAGATCTTGATAAGAAATACCGTGATGTCGTGCAGGCTGAAGTGGCTTACAAAGAAGCACAAAGTGCTTTAGAGGAAGAATCAAGAAAAATGGATATCGCATCACAGAAAAACATTTTGGGCACCATCGGGCAGCTGGAATATTTACAGCAGCAGACGGATTATCTGACAAAACAGAATGAATTAAAAATTGCAGATATGGATTGGTTCTGGACCATGGAAATGTATAACTGGTCAGTGAATGGTATGGCAACCGTACAGTAAGGAGGATAAAATCATGCGTTGGAAGATGGGTAATAAGTGGCATGCTTTCCTGCTTACAGCAGCTATTGTCTCCATGACAGGGAATGTACTTCCGGCATTTGCAGCTGGTATGAAAGAGCCTGGAAAAGCAGAAAATGCGGTCCCGGATGGGTATGATGAAAAACAGAGTGAATTGATCCAGGATAATGTGCTGGAATATGACGAACTGGGAGACAGGATTAAGCTGTTTAATCCCAATATGGTTTCTGCAAATGAGATGTACTGGTCTGCTATGGATGATGTGAAGGACCAGTATATGGCAGCCTATGACGATGCTGATGATTTCAAAGATGACGCGGATGACGTAAGGGATGAAGGAGGACTCGCCACAATGGACGGCCAGATCCTGTACGCCACTCTCCGGGCCTATGAAAATGCAATGAAGAGTGCTGGAGACAAAATCAGCAGAGCCTATAACGATAACACCAAATCCGATGCCTCTTCCTATGAACCGGTCAGGAAAGGTGCAAAACAGCTGACCAATGGAGCCCAGCAGGCGATGATCGGCTACAATATGGCTTCAGCTCAGAAAAAAACACTGCAGACTATGACGGAAATGTACGAAAAACTTTATTCTGCCACTGTCTCTATGCAAGGTCTGGGTATGGCGACTGATGCAGAGGTGATTGCCGCAAAAAAAAATCTCCTGTCTGCAGAAAGCTCGCTTGCCAGCCTTGATAATACCGTGGAAAATCTGGGATCAACTCTAAAACTGCTGACAGGCTGGACAGGGGAGGAAATGCCTCAGATTCAGACTGTACCCCCAGTGGATTTAAGTAAGATTGATGAATTGAATCTGCAGGAGGATACAGCGTCGGCAATCCGCAATAATTATACGTTAATTGATGAACGACACAGGAAAACAGACAGAAGCACGACCAGAGTGAAATCAAAATTCCGCAATGAGGAACAGATGGAACAGAACCTGTCAATTCAGATGGAACAGCTGTATCAGGACATTATGGAAAAGGAGAAAAACTGTGAGGCGGCCCGCACTGCATATGACCAGGCAGTTGTTATAAAAAATGCAACTGAAGTACAAATGCAGAACGGTTCCATCAGTCAGATAGAGTATTTGGGACAAATGCTGTCTTACTATCAGGCAGACGGGAATAAAACAAATGCTGATCTGTCTCTGCGCCAGGCTATGGAGCTATATTACTGGGCAACGCAGGGAATACTGGATTTTTAAAACTCAGATGATTAGCATAAATTTTACATCAAGGGATTTTGAGAAAGGAATATGAGATGAAGAGTAAGAAAAAACTGGCTTTTGGTGCAATTATAATAATAGCGGCCGGAATCATCGGATTTAGTATTTTTGGGAAGAAAAAGGAAGAAAAACCGTATGAAACACGGCCTCTTGTGTCAGTAGAACAGCCTCAGACAGGGGATATAACCCTATACACAGACTTGACGGGAACAGTAGAGCCTGAGTTAAAGGCAAACGTGCAGCCTAAAATGAATGGAGAAGTACTGGAAGTTTATTTTCGCGCAGGAGACATGGTAGAAGCCGGTCAGCCTCTTTGCAAAATTGATTCAGATGCTTTAACAACTTTAAAAATTAATGTAGACTCCGCAGCCATAGCGGTTAGTGACAGTCACAATACACTTGCCAGAACAGAGGCTCTTTATTCTACCGGTGCGGTATCCCATGAGACACTGGAACAGGCTCAGAATGCTGCAAATAATGCGAAGCTGAAATATGATGCAGCAAAAAACCAGTATGATCTGCAGCTTGAATATACCACAGTGACTGCTCCCATTAGCGGTGTGGTAGAATCGCGAACGGTTGAACCACATGACCATATTGCGGTGGGATCAGAAATCTGTAAAATTTCAGGAACAAATCAGATTCAGATAACGTTTGGAATTACAGAAAAGACTTTACAGAATTTGGCAGTTAACGATTCCATATCAGTAGAAAAAAATGGTGTGAAATATGAAGGAGCGGTTACGGAAATCAGTTCAGTGGTTAATGGCGAAACCGGTCTCTACGACGTAAAGTCAGTGCTTACTGATTCGAAAGGTCTGACAACGGGAACAAGGGTCAAAATTACTGTTATCATGAGTAAGGCGACAGGAGTCATGATAATTCCGGTTGACGCAGTCAGTTACGATGCAGGTGTGCCCTTTGTTTACTGTTACGATAATGGTATTGCAAGAAAAACAGAAATTTCTACGGGAATATATGATAACGAAAAAATGGAAGTAACATCCGGAATTACAAATGACAGCAAGGTGATAATCAGTTGGAGCAATGAGCTGATTGATGGAACGGAGGTTCTGCTGGGAGAAGATAATAAAACGCAGGAATCGGAAGAAGAGACAGTGACACCTGCCAACGCGGACTCGAAGGTAGGTGAATAATATGGTTAATTTGACAAAATTTGCAGTAAAAAGGCCGGTAACCATTATACTCTGCCTGATTACGATCGCTTATTTTGGAATTCAGGCTTTATTGGGTACAAAAGTAGAACTCACTCCTGAAATGGATCTTCCCATGCTGGTTATCGGTACTGTTTATGTAGGAGCCAGCCCGGAGGATGTAAATGACTTAATTACTACCAAGCAGGAAGACGCCATATCATCTCTGGATGGCGTTGATACCATCAACTCTTATTCAAAAGAGAATGTATCAATTGTATTAGTAAAGTATGAATACGGAACAAACATCGATACAGCTTATATTAATCTGAAAAAAGCAATCGATGGAATCCGTAATGATATGCCTGATGATATTGAGGAACCCAAAATACTGGAATTAAATCTGACTTCAGAAGCTGCAGTCACACTGGCAGTCAGCGGAAATGTAGGTCAAAATCTGTATACATATGTGGATAATAAAATCGTTCCGGAGTTTGAAAAACTCAGCTCAGTCAGTGAAGTATCCATTGCCGGCGGACAGGAAAGTTATGTAAAAGTTCAGCTGGATCCGGAAAAATTAAAACAGTATCATTTAAATATGCCGGCAGTTGCTCAAATAGTGGGTGCTGCAGATTTTACAATTCCTGCCGGAGATATTGATGTTGGAAGACAAAATCTCAATGTCAGTGTGGGAAATGATTATGATAATACAGAAAGCTTAAAAAAGATTGCAGTCCCGCTTGCAAATGGCGATACCATACATTTATCGGATATTGCAGATGTATTTGATGCCCTGGAAGACAAGGATTCCATCGGACGTTATAACGGAGAAGACATCATTTCTCTTGATATAAAGAAGCAGTCTGACGCCACTGCGATTGAAGTTTCCAAACAGGTAACCAAACAAATCGGAGAGATATTAGCTGAAAATCCAGGCGTCAGTATTACGGTGGTCAATGATTCCAGCGATGTAATTATGGATTCCATATCAAACGTAGTGCAAACCATGGTCATGGCTATTATCCTTTCCATGATTATCCTGTTCCTGTTTTACGGAGATTTGAGGGCATCTGTTATAGTAGGTACCTCTATTCCCATATCTGTGGTGCTGTCCCTGATTTGTATGAGTGCCATGGGCTTTTCTTTAAATGTTATATCCCTTACATCGCTGGTACTTGGTGTAGGTATGATGGTTGATAACTCCATCAATGTTTTGGATGGCTGTTTCCGTGCAAAAGAAACGAGAAATTACTTTGATGCTGCAATAGAAGGCAGTCGTATGATGGTAGGGTCTATTACCGGTGGTACAATCACGACCTGCGTAGTATTTTTACCTCTGGTCTTTCTAAGCGGAATGTCAGGACAGTTATTCAAACAGCTGGGTTATACGATTGTATTTTGTATGACTGCATCTTTATTTTCAGCCGTAACCATTGTGCCGTTAAGCTTTGTACACTGGCACCCGGTTGAAAAAGAAAAGGCTCCGGTAAACGGTCTTATAAAGTCTTTGCAGAACTGGTATAGAAAACACATTCCTTCTCTTATAACCAGGACGACGCTGGTATTTGGGATAAGTATACTGCTTTTAGCAGCTGCATTTGGAATGGCGTCCAAGCTGAGAGTGGATTTAATGACCTCTGTAGATGAGGGTATTGTCAGTATGACTATAAAAACAAAGCCAGGTCTTTCTGTTGATGCCATTAATCAGTCAGTAGCAGGTCTGGAGGAGTTTGTCTCCAAAGATGAAAATGTAGATCATTATCTCATAACTTATGGTTCCGGAGGACTGAGCATAAAATCTGACAGTGATGTAACCCTGAATGCTTATCTGAAAGATGGACGGAAACTTACCACGGATCAGGTAATTGATAAGTGGAGAGGAACGATGGCGGATTTTAAAGATTGTTCCGTAACCTTAAAAGAAGGAAGTACTACCATGTCCAGTGCCATGCAGTCTGGTGATGAAATTGAGATTGACCTGCAGAGTACCAACTATGAGACACTGAAAAAAGCAAGTGCAGATTTGGTTGCTGAGCTGCAGAAGAGAAAAGATGTTATGCAGGTTCATTCAAGCGTGGAGAACGCAGCTCCTGTTGTAAAAGTACGTGTTGACCCTGTAAAAGCACAGGCAGAAGGATTGACTCCGGCTGTAATCGGTTCCAGTGTATATTCCAGTTTAAGCGGAATTAAATCATCAACAATTCGTGTTGAAGGAGAGGATATTGATGTTAAGGTGGAGTATGCTCCGGATAAATATGATGCTATAGAGGATCTGCAGGGAATGATGATAACAACCGCCACAGGAACAACGCTTCCGCTCAGCGATCTGGCTGATATCTATTATAAAGACAGTCCGAGGCAGATTGAGCGAAAGGATAAACAATATAAGGTTGCCATTACCATGCAGCCTCAGGCAGAATATGTAAAAACTGCGGAAAATGATGTTGAGAAATTTGTAAAAGACTGGAAATTGCCGGCAGGCGTGAAGCCTATGACCAATGATCTGGATAAAATAATGAATGAAGAGCTGGATGCATTAGGCGGCGCTTTGATAACCGGTATTTTCCTGGTGTTTATTGTTATGGCAATTCAGTTTGAGTCACCTAAATATTCTGCTATGGTAATGACTTCGATTCCGTTCAGTCTGATTGGTTCTTTTGGTCTGCTGTTTGCTGCTGACTGCCCGATTGATATGGTATCCATGCTGGGATTTTTGATGCTTGTCGGTACCGTTGTAAATAATGGTATTCTGTATGTAGAGACGGTTAACCAAATGCTTGGAGAAATGCCGTTAGACAAAGCTCTGGTGGAAGCAGGTGCAATACGTATGAGACCTATTTTCATGACTACCCTGACCACAGTCATATCTATGGTTCCCAATGCACTTGCATATGGTAAATCAGGTAAGATGATGCAGGGACTCGCTTTGGTTAACGTGGGTGGATTACTTGCTTCCACAGCTTTAACACTTCTTTTACTTCCAACATTCTATCGCGTTGTTTATAAAATGGGGCGTAAGAAAATCGGCGGTGAAGGAGAAATGGTATGTGATTAATTTAAACTGTAAAAAGTCATTTTGACAGCAAAACAGAGGAGGGAAAACAGATTCGTTTTCCCTCCATAATAATTATTCTTTTAATCTCTCATTGCTTTTTCGTAATTATTCGATACTTCCTTCCAGTTTACCACATCGAAGAATGCTTTTATGTAGTCAGCCCTTAAATTCTTATACTTAAGATAATAGGCGTGTTCCCAGACATCTATTCCAAGTATGGGGACTTTACCTCCGCCTTCCATCAGCGGATTATCCTGGTTGGGACTTGATGATAGATACAGCTTACCGCTCTTGTCGGCTGAGAGCCATCCCCAGCCAGATCCAAACTGCCCGGCTGCCAGTGCACTTAACTGTACCTTAAACTGTGAAAAGCTTCCAAAAGTGTCATCCAGAGCTGCTTTCAAAGGACCTTCCGGCTCACCGCCTCCGTCAGGACTCATAGTGGAGAAATATAAGTTGTGATTATAAAAGCCGCCTCCATTATTCCTGATCGTTTTTCTGAGTGCTTCATCCGGTATCTGATCGAGAGAGGAGAGAAGGGAAACAATATCCATATTCTCAACTCCGGCAATCTGTGCAGCATCATTTAAGTTCTTTGTATAAGCTGCATGATGCTTGGAATAATGTGTTTCCATCGTAAGGGCATCGATATGGGGTTCTAAAGCTTCATATTTATAAGGTAATAAAATTTGTTCAAACATAGCGGTTCTCCTTTCGGGTTCTCATTTATATTTATGTATAATATTTTTATTGTGGTTAGTTATTGCTAACTAACTTGTAACTTGATTATATCATATATTTCCACTATGTCAATAGATTTATCTGTCATTTTTGAGAAATTTTATTTAAAGACAAATAAAAACGCCGATGAACGAATTTAATCGCTCATCGGCATCTGTCACAGACGTTCCGGTGATAAGAATCGTAACCTGGTCTAATGATTGTTCTTTTTAAACCTGTCCCAAAAAGATTTCTTCTTTGGCGCCGGAGGAACTGCTTTGCCGCGGAGGCTTTTGATTTCGGTTATGTAGATACCGCTAATCACAACCTTTGCCTCTGTCTTAACAGGAAGCACGTCAAAAACTTTTGCGTCTGCAATTAATGTCATTACCTTTGGTCCGACCTTTGCTTTTACGATCGGCAGCTTTGTACGGCGCATGTACTTTGGTGTTTGTTCAAACACGATCTTTGGGAGCCCGGCATCCTTTAGCCTCATCTTTTTCTTATCAATCACAAGCATGGAAACGGTTTGTGCCGCAGCTTCCAGTGCCTGCTGCTGTTCTACCTGACGCTTTTCCAGCTTTCTTCCAAGAAAGTAAAGGACTGCCAGAGCTATCACTACGATGAAAAGAATTACTAATAAAACGTTTAAAAATGTGCTCACCGGGAATACCTCCAATAGTTCATATTGTAAATTGGGCCTATCTGCAATAGTATAACACATTTTACTGGGAAATACAAGTAAAAAATGCTTGACACCTTGACAGCACTATGATATTATGGAATGTGCACTATTGTGGCTTTGTGTGCCTTATTGGGACATTTATGCCCAAAACAGAAATGAATAGAAAGAAAACAGGGGTGAAACGTCAATGGAGAAAAGCAGAATGCGTCCGGTCCCGGCCGGTAAGAGCCTGAGAATGAGTTTCTCAAGACAAAAAGAAGTGCTTGAGATGCCAAACCTGATTGAGATTCAGAAGAATTCCTATCAGTGGTTCCTTGATGAAGGATTGAAGGAAGTCTTTGAAGACATCTCTCCAATTGCAGACTTTGCTGGACACTTAAGTCTTGAGTTTGTCGATTTTACATTATGTAAGGATGACATCAAGTACACAATAGAAGAATGCAAAGAACGAGATGCAACTTACGCAGCTCCTTTAAAGGTAAAAGTAAGGCTTTGCAATAAAGATAAAGATGAAATTAATGAACATGAGATCTTCATGGGTGATCTTCCGCTTATGACAGATACCGGTTCCTTCGTGATTAACGGTGCCGAACGTGTAATTGTTAGCCAGCTGGTACGTTCCCCAGGTATATATTATGGTATCGAACACGATAAGGTAGGTAAGGAATTATATGCATGTACGGTAATTCCAAA
>JAEWPQ010000138.1 GCA_023460575.1 Bacillota bacterium | reverse complement strand
ATGCTGAGGACCATTCTGGCCGGCGTAAAGCAGGCGGGAGAGGAAGGAAGCAGATTCAGGATTTTGAAGGGAAGGCGTAAGAATGAAGGAAAAGCTGTTAAATAACCTTGGACTGAAAGTTGCGTCGTTGGTTCTTGCTGTTGGAGTGTGGATGGCGGTAGTGAATATATCAAACCCTGTTATTACCGATTCCCAGTTTGTTCCTGTTGAAATCCGTAATGAGGAAGCTTTAGAGGCGGCAAACTTAACCTATGAAATCGACGGCAAGGATGTGGTGGCGGTCAGCTACCAGATAAGGACCAGAGACCGGTCTCTTGTGAAGGCATCAGACTTTCACGCATATGTGGATTTAAAGGATTTTAATGTTACGGGCGCAGTTCCGATTACAGTAGAGATAAATAAAGATAAGGAAAGTCTAGTAAAAAGCGATACCATTACGGCAAAGCCTATGGTGATCCGGATCAGAACGGAACAGCTCCAGACTAAAAAATTTGATCTGCAGGTGAATACCACGGGTAAAGCCGAGGAAGGCTATGCTACCGGGACGATTAACCTGGTTCCGGACAATGTGACAGTTCAGGGACCGGAATCATTGGTTGGGCAGATCAACCATATGGGAGTGGAAATTAAGATTGCTAATAATGTGAATTCAGATATCAGTTCATCTGCTGTTCCTCTTTTTTATGATGCCAACGGCAATAAACTGGACCTGTCGGATAAAGTGACTGTGAATAAGTCAGAAATCGATTACTATGTCCAGATACTGAAAGCAAAGGACCTTTCCCTTAATTATGAAGTTACGGGGCAGGTTGCAAAGGGATACCGTTATACCGGACTGGAAACAGAAGTGAAGTCTGTTTCAGTCGTAGGCACTAAATCCGTGCTTGCATCTCTGTCGTCCATCCCGGTATCTTCGGATAAGCTGAATATTGACGGTGCAACAAAGGATAAAGTAGTACAGCTGGATTTAAGTCAGTATCTCCCGCCGAATACCACCATTGCAGGTGATAAATATAAAAATGTAACCGTTAAGCTGAAGGTGGAGCCACTGACCACCCGGGTATTTACCCTTCAGTTAAATAACCTTGATAAAAAAGGAATGTCTGCGGATTACACCTATAGTTTCGATAAACCAACCTGTGATGTTACTGTAAAGGGGCTGAAGGAAGATTTAGATGCATTGAAAGAAGAAAATTTAAATGCAATTCTTGATGTCTCCGATCTGAATCCGGGCACATATCCTGGACTGCTTCATTTTGAAATTTCTGAAGGGTTTGAAGTTACCGTTTACACGCCTTTTAATGTAACGGTAGCGAAGGAGAATACGGAGTCTGCTCCACAGACGCAGGACACCACTGCGCCAAGCACATCAGAGAGTGCGGCACAGTAAAAAGGGCCTTTTAGAGGGGCAGTATGTAGAACGATTGGAGGAATTCAGTATGGTCAGTGCTAACGTTGTTATAAAGAATCCTACCGGTCTGCACTTAAGACCGGCAGGGATTCTTTGTAGGGAAGCCATGAACTTTAATTCAGTAGTAAGTTTCCGTTTTAAGAATACCACTGCCAACGCAAAGAGTGTACTCAGCGTGTTGGGAGCCTGTGTAAAAAGCGGAGATGAAATTACCTTCGTCTGTGAGGGAGCAGATGAAGAGGAAGCTCTGGCTGCCATGATCAAGGCTGTTGAGGGGGGCCTTGGCGAATAGATTTTTCATTTTTTAATTAATAAGGAGGATTTTATGTTTAAAGGAACAAGCGCATCTGCGGGAATCGGAATTGGGAAAGCCGTTATCGTAGAAGAGACAGAACTGAAGATTAAGAAAGACACAATTACAGATGTGGATGCGGAAAAAGCCCGCTTTCAGAGGGCTGTAAACCAGGCCATGGAAGAAACCGACGCTCTGGCGAAAGATCTTGCCACAAGAGTAGGAGAAAAGGAAGCCGAGATTCTTAACGGACATCTGCTTCTGCTTTCCGATCCTATGCTGGTTGGTGAAATTGAAAATTCCATTTCCGGTGAGATGGTTAACAGTGAATTTGCAGTGGAAACTGTATGCAATACGTATGCGGATATGTTTGCCTCCATGGGAGATGAACTGATGCAGCAGCGTGCGACCGATATGCGGGACATAAAAACCCGTATACAGAAGATCCTTCTGGGTGTCAGTTCCGTGGACATCGGAGCACTTCCAGCCGGAAGTGTCATTGTTGCAAGAGACTTGACTCCGTCCATGACAGCCGGGATCAATCCACAGAACGTAACTGGTATTGTTACAGAACTTGGTGGTAAGACATCACACAGCGCCATTCTTGCAAGAGCACTTGAGATCCCTGCGGTTGTTGCAGTTGACGGCTTCATGAGCAAGATTGCAGACGGTGCAGAGCTTATATTAGATGGATCTGAGGGTGTGGTATTTGCAGATCCCGATCAGGCAGTAAGGGAAGAATACACAACGAAAAGAGATGTGTTCTTAAAAGAAAAGAAGGAACTGGAACAGTACATCGGAAAGCCGACCGTGACAAAAGACGGAGTAACCATAGAGCTGGTTGCCAATATCGGAAAGCCGGAAGATGTGGAAAAAGTTCTTCATTATGATGGAGAAGGCGTTGGTCTGTTTCGGACCGAATTCCTTTTTATGGACCGTACAAGCATGCCTACCGAAGAGGAACAGTTTGAGGCATACCGTAAAGTGGCAGCATCCATGAACGGCAAGCCTGTTATCATCCGTACTCTGGATATCGGCGGAGACAAGGAGATCCCGTATATGGGACTTGAAAAGGATGAGAATCCATTCCTTGGATATCGTGCCATCCGTTTCTGTCTGGACCGGAAGGATGATGTATACCGTCCGCAGCTTCGGGCACTTTTAAGAGCCAGCGCATTTGGTAATATTCGTATTATGGTGCCGATGGTGACCTGTCTTGAGGAGTACCGGGAAGCAAAGGCTTTTGTAGAAGAGATTAAGAAAGAACTGGATGAAAAATCCATTACTTATAAGAAAGATATCCAGGTTGGAATCATGGTGGAGACAGCAGCAGCGTCCCTGATGGCCGATGTATTTGCCAGAGAGGTGGACTTCTTCAGTATTGGAACTAACGATTTAACACAGTACACCATGTCTGTAGACCGTGGGAATGACAAGGTATCCTACCTTTACTCCCCGCTTAATCCGGCTGTTTTAAGAAGCATCCGCCATGTGATTGAGTGCGGAAGAAAAGAAGGAATAATGGTAGGCATGTGCGGAGAGGCTGCAAGCGATCCCATGCTGATTCCGCTTCTTCTTGCTTTCGGGTTGAATGAGTTCAGTATGAGTGCATCCGCAATCTTAAATGCAAGAAAGCTGATTACCGGATACAGCACACAGGAGCTTAAGGAAGTTGCCGAAAAGGCCATGTCCTTTGCCACTGTAAAAGAAGTAGAAGATTATATGAAAGATTTTATCAGCCGTTCATAATAGAATGAATCGGAAAAAATGCGGTTATTTACTAAAGGGGATATGTTACGATGAGCGTTTATCTGATCAGTTATGCAGCATCTTATCTATTTGCAAGAGCCGGTTATTATTGGCTTTCCGGTTTGATCCTCATGCTTGCGGCACTCTTTCTTTATTGGTATGATTACAGGAGAACGGAGAACATCATTCATTTACGGGGACTGTTTTCCTTGTTCTGGGTTGGAGGACAGGGTGTTGCCTGCTTAAAGCTGTCAGAACTGTCTTCTGACTGGAGTATCATTACCTGGCTTTGTTTTCTGGTGGCGCAATCAGGCTTCTGGGTGATGTTTGAGTTTATGATCCGGACCCAGGGCTCTGCAGGAGGGCAGCGTTCCAGCTGGTTTAGCTTTAAAGGATATGAAAAACCGCTGTTTCTGGCCATGCTGCTGACTACCGTACTGTCTCTTGCTGCATTTCTGACAGAGGCGGCTGTACTGGGCTTTATCCCGTTTTTTATCAAGGGAATGCCTCATGCGTATTCCACGTTTCACATCACAGGAATCCATTATTTCACCGTATCCTGCGTTCTGGTTCCCTCTCTTTCTGTGCTGTATTTAAACATTGAGCAGGGAAGGAACGGGGTCAGGCTGGTTCTTACCGTGATAATGGATCTTGTTGCCTGTGCGATTCCGGTTTTATGTGTCTCCCGGTTTCAGCTGATTCTGGCTGTTGGTCTGGCGATTCTCACCTACATCGCCATGGAGCACAGGCTGAAGATCATATACGGAGCAGGGCTGCTGCTTGGCATGATTCCCATCTATGTGATTCTTACCATAGCCAGAGGACATGATGTCACCTATTTAAATGGCATTTTTCAGATGAAATACAGCCAGATGCCCATATTCTTCACGCAGCCGTATATGTACATCGCTAATAATTACGATAACTTCAACTGCCTGGTGGAATGGCTTCCTTCCCATACTTTCGGACTTAGAATGCTGTTTCCTTTATGGGCATTAACAGGGCTGAAATTCCTGGTACCTGCTTTGGTGGATTTTCCTATTTATGTAACGAAAGAGGAACTTACGACAGTTACACTTTTTTATGATTCCTTTTATGATTTTGGTATCGTGGGAGTTCTTTTGTTCAGCTGTATACTGGGTGTCGTTGCATTTTTCTTAATGCGGCTGATAAAAATGGTGAGAAATCCCATTGGCTATCTGTTTTATGCCCAGTTTGCCATGTATTTGATTCTGTCATTTTTTACGACCTGGTTCAGTAATCCGGCTACCTGGTTTTATTTCACTCTGACCGGTGTTTTATATGTGTTTTGTTCGTGGAAGAATAGCGGAAGGCATGAATAATTTGAAAATAAAAGATATATATAATATGCGCATGGATCTGGCCCAAAAGCCCGGTTCATGCGCATGTTTTATGTCTGGCAGCTATATTTATAATAGAATGATATCTTCCTTTATGGTTTCAGAAGGGGAGATATGAAACTTATTTTTGTAGGCTCTTGAAAATGTGGAATAGTTTTTAAATCCGCAGGAAAAACATACTTCTGTAACTGAATTACCAGTCCTTAAACGTTCTCTTGCCAGCAACAGGCGTTTTTCCGTAATGTAATCAAAGAGAGTATAGCCGGTCTCTTCTTTGAAAAGATGCATCAGATGGTATCGGCTGATAAAAAATGATTCTGCTATGGAATCAACCGTCATATCCTCTGTTAAGCGGCTGTTAATATGGTCCATGATGCTTAAGATCCTGGCATCCCCGGTAGATGGGGGCAGATACTGAACTCTGTTTGTCAGAGATGCCCGGTTCAGCTGGATCATAAATTCAAGAAAGACCACCTGACAGTATAAATCCTTCGCATAGCCGTCATGGGTACAGGCGTATTCCAAGTTGGTTAAGGTCCGGTACAAACTGCTTTTTTCCATGGAATGAATTCTGAGAACATGGGAATGTAGTTCTTTGGACTTTTGGAAACATGCACTTAAATCATAGCTTTCCGACTGGTATGCATTTAAGAAGCCGGGAGAAAGATAGACTATGATTCTTTCGTAAGGAATGTGCGGGGCGATATCAGGCCGGTGTATGTCGTTATGGCTTACCAGAATGATGTCATATGGCTCCAGCAGATAGGCACAGCCTTCAATCCGGTAAGTCACGGATCCCTGTATAAAAATAATGATTTTATCGAAATCGTGGTAATGGTAGTCGTAGTTCTGATTTCCTTCATCAAGAAGATGAAACAGCTTGAAATTACTGTTTAAATATCCCCGTTTTTCGTAGTTGTTCATTGTGGCAGGTCACGCCTCCCTTCCTTTCTATAATACAACACAATTTGCAATGTATAAAGCATTATATTAATAGAAATGATAGAAAGTGCTGTTTATAATAGATGGTATCAACCTAACAATGGAATGAAAAGGAATGAATGATGAAGATAGCAGTACTGGCGGGCGGCTACAGCCCGGAACGGGAGGTTTCCTTATCCTCAGGAGCCATGATTACAAATGCTCTGATGGAGCGGGGACACGAGGTATGTCTTGCAGATTCTTATCTGGGAATACCGGATGGCGAAGAGATCCGGTTTTACAGTTTAAAGGAAGGAAAGAAATTTTTCAGCCAGATTGGCAGCAGTGCTCCTGATCTGGAGCAGTTAAAACGGAAGTCCGGCTCCCGGGAAGTCTTGGGCAGCCGGGTAATAGAAGTATGTATGCAGTCTGATATGGTTTTCCTGGCACTTCACGGAGGAGCCGGTGAAAACGGACAGATTCAGGCAATTCTTGACGGATATGGGATTGCTTATACAGGAACTGGATTTGAAGGGTGCTTAAAAGCGATGGATAAGCACATTGCCAAGCTTTTAATGCGGGAGAAGAATATTCCAACCCCTGAGTGGAGACTTTATGAAAAAGGAGCCGAGACAGACCCGTTTTTATTCCCCTGTGTAGTGAAACCGTGCGGCTGCGGATCCAGTGTGGGTGTTACCATGGTGGAGGGAGAAGATCAGTGGAGACGGGCGCTTGAAACTGCATTTTCCTGTGAAAATACAGTGCTTGCTGAGGCAAAGATTTCCGGAAGAGAATTTTCAGTCGGGATTCTTGGCGGAATTGCCCTTCCGGTTATTGAAATTAAGCCAAAGAACGGCTTTTATGATTATGAGAACAAATACCAGCCGGGATTGACTGAGGAAATCTGTCCTGCCAGTTTATCTGTAGAAGAAGCGGATCATATGGCGGGCCTGGCTTTAAGCGTACATAAGACTCTTGGACTTGGTTATTATTCCAGAGTGGATTTTATGATGGAAGAGGACGGCAGCCTTTATTGTCTGGAAGCAAATACATTACCGGGAATGACACCTTACAGCTTACTTCCACAGGAAGCAGCAGCTGCAGGAATATCTTATCAGGAACTGTGTGACGCAATTGCGAAGCATGGGAAAGGGGAATAAAAATGAATATTACTTTAGAAAAATATCACGGTCTTGGAAACGATTATCTGATTTTTGATCCCAATAAAAATGAGTGCAGGCTGACAAAAGAGAATATCCGGCTGATTTGTGACCGGAACTTCGGTGTTGGCTCAGACGGATTGTTAGTGGGACCCATACGGGGGCAGGATAAGCTGGAAGTGAAAATATTAAATCCTGACGGAAGTGAGGCTGAATTAAGCGGAAATGGAGTCCGGATATTTGGAAAATATTTAAAGGATGCCGGTTATGTACAGAAAAATAAATTTATAATCAGCACGTTAAGCGGAGAGCAGACCATACAGTACTTAAACGAAGAGGGAACGAAAATCAAGGTTTCTATGGGAAAACTCAGCTTTTACAGCGATGAAATACCTGTTACAGGGCCGAGAAGAGAGGTTTTAAATGAAACCATGCTGTTTGGCAGCATTCCTTACCGTGTCACCTGTGTAAACATCGGAAATCCTCATTGTGTAATCTGGTTAAATGATATATCAAAGGATCTGGTATGCCGGATCGGAAAGCATTCTGAAAATGCAGAATATTTTCCGGATCGGATCAATACCCAGCTTTTAAAGGTGCTGGACCGGACGAATATTGAGATTGAGATTTATGAAAGAGGGGCCGGTTATACTCTTGCATCCGGGACCAGCGGATGCGCAGCTGCCGGAGCTGCATACCGCATGGGTCTGACAGATCCTAAGATGTATGTTCATATGCCTGGCGGAGTCCTGGAAGTGGAAATTAAAGAAGATTACAGTGTTCTGATGACAGGTGAAGTCGGTTATGTGGGAAGATTTACCCTGTCCCATGAATTTGCAGAACAGGTGAAAGCTCTCCAGTAAAAAGGAGCATTCTGGCATGACAGCCGCCTGCAGGAAGCCATATTGGAAATTCTGGCTGATGCAGACGGCAGGTCATGCTTTTTTTTTGTTGGGAAGGGATAAAAAATATTTATAAAATAAGTAAGTTTCTTTGCATATTAAACCCTGTTGTTAAAATTATTTTGTCGAAATTTAATTGGCAGACTCGCTCTTTGAGAGCCGGAAGTTCCCTGTTTATCATGATAATTGGAAATAATTACCAATAATAAACAGTTATCTTTAAGCGGAGACAGAACAATCCGTGATTAAACATGAATAATTATTATTGTTTGTGAATAAAAATTCTGCTGCGGTGTATTGCTAACGTGTTGACGAAAACAGCGTTTTCATACTATAATATACCTTAATTTAGTTACTGCATAAAAGATATATTGCAGGAGAGGCGGGAGCTTATGAAGCGTATGTCGTGTGAAAACGGAGAAGCTGGTATTTACATAATTGACCAGGATTACAAGATTGTATATCTCAATGATATGGCAAAATTATATTATCCGGATTTACAGGTAGGAATGTACTGCTATCAGGGAACAGGAGTTGAAACGGATCCCTGTAAGGACTGCCCGTGGATTAATGAGAAGAGCGGTCATGTGATTCGTTATCATGCTGCCACTCAGACATGGATGGCAGTGACCTCCGGAATGATTGACTGGCCGGGCAGTGAAAACAGCAGGCTTATTATGTCCCGGCCTGTGGATGAAAAAAATAAAAATATGTTCTACCATCTTACAGAGGCGACGGTATATGATGGGCTGATTGAACTTAATTTTTTATCGAATACTTATAAGGTTCTTTTTCATGAAAACGATAAATTGGATTTATCGCCTGAAGAAGGAAGGCTGGACCAGATTCTCGCAGAAGCATTGAATTTCATGGTCCATCCAGATGAAAAGCAGAGTTTTGAGGAGTTTTGGGATTTAACCACAATGACCGACCGCTTAAAGAAAGGCGGGAGGGTAATAAAGGGAGAGTTCCGCAGAAAGATGCCAGGTGACGGATATTGCTGGATTAACTTAATTCTGGTTCTCTTCCGCTGCCAGGATGATTTGGATACCATTATCATGTGTTATATCCAGGATATCGATGAGAGAAAGAAAAAGGACGAGGAAGAGGAAAAGCGGCTCAGGGTGATTAGAGAAGAGACCGATTCCATGACCGGTCTTTACCGCTACGGACCATTCTTTGAGAAGGCTGACCAGCTGCTAAAGAAAGCAGATTCCAACGGATTTTTTATGGTTGCAATCGATATTGAACATTTTAAGCTGTTTAATGAATGGTATGGAGAAGAGGAAGGAGACCGCTTTTTAATAAGAATCGGGGATTACTTAAAAGAAATTGAGAAATTTTACTGCTCTGTCGCCGGTTATATGGGCGGAGATGATTTTGTTATTCTCATTCCCGAAGATTTATCCGTACTGGAAGAACTTGAGGATGTAATTAACGTATATGCCAAGCAGTATGGGGGCAATGCAGGGTTTATGCCTGCCTTTGGTGTGTACCGGGTGGAGGATTTAAGCCTTCCGGTCAGCATGATGTACGACAGAGCCGCCATAGCGCTTAATTCCGTAAAGGGGAATTATACGAAGCGTGTGGGCTGGTACGATCCCGGAATGAAGCGGAAGATGGAAAGCGACCAGGTTCTTCTTTCTGAGATTCAGAGAGCACTTGAGAAAAAGGAGTTCATATTCTATGCCCAGCCCCAGTGTAACATGCTTACCGGCAGGATTATAGGTCTGGAATCCTTAGTCAGATGGCAGCACCCGCAAAAAGGAATTATATCTCCCGGAGAATTCATTCCGCTGTTGGAGCAGAACGGTTTTATTACATATCTGGATGTGTATGTCTGGGAACTGGTATGCAGACAGTTAAACACCTGGATCAAGGCAGGGCGGCGCCCTATCCCCATTTCCGTCAATATGTCACGCATGGATATTTATGCCATTGACGTGGTTGAGAAGTTTAAACAGCTTGTAAGCCATTATGAGATTGATCCCAAGTATTTGGAAATCGAGATAACGGAAAGTGCATATGCGGAAGACTACGATCTGATCCGGAAAGTTGTGGAGGATCTTAGAAGGGCAGGTTTTCCTGTATTTATGGACGACTTCGGAAGCGGATATTCATCCCTGAATATGTTAAAGGATGTGAACGTGGATGTAATCAAGATCGACACCAAATTCCTTGATATGAATGAGAACAGCAAGGGCAGAGGCATGGGAATCTTAGAAACCATTGTCCGCATGGCCAGAGTGATGCAGTTTAAGGTCATAGCAGAGGGTGTGGAAGAAAAAGAACAGGTAGATTTTTTGATTAATATCGGCTGCATTTACGGACAGGGCTTTTATTATCATGAACCTCTCCCTGTTGATGTGCTGGAAAAGCTACTGGAAGAGGACAACAATTTAGATTACAGAGGAATCCAGGCACGTCAGCTAAAGCAGCTGAAACTGGAAGATCTGTTTAATGAAAATATTATCAGTGAAGCCATGCTTAACAATATGCTTGGTGCTATTGCACTCTATGAGATCTTTGAGGACAGCTGCGAGATTCTCCGGGTGAATGAGGAATATTACCGTGTAACCGGAGACAATCCCATTGATATGGAAGAGCGGAAACGGTATGTGTTAAACAAGGTTTACAGAGAGGATATGGACTGGGTTCTTAATATCTTTGAAGAGGCATACAACAACCCGCTGCAGGGTGCGGAAGGGACGTTTAGGCGTTACCGCAACAGCGGAGAATTGATGTGGGTGCATCTTCGCGTCTTCTTTTTGCGGGAACAGGATGACCACCGTCTTTACTATGGTGCGGTAAGGGATGCGACAGAACAGATGGAGCAGAGGCAGAAGCTTAAAGACTCCCAGAAGATGCTGAGAGATGTATTAAAGATTGCAGGCAGGAATATTTCCTTTAATAATATTGCAGAAGAGAATCAATGGGCAGCAAGCGCCATTTTTGCCCAGATGGCACCGGGAGGTTTGATAGGAGTCTACTGTGACAAGGGACTTCCGCTGTATTTTGCCAATAATGAGATGCTCCGCATTTTAAATTATGATTCCTACGAGGAATTTACCAGAGAAGTTAACGGCCTGGGACACAACCTCCTTCACCCGGAAGATATAAATATGATACAGGGGCATTCACTGCGCTTTATGGCCCCTGGAATGGAATTTACCTTCCGCCACCGAATGAGAAAGAAGGATGGAACCTGGCTGTGGATGGTGGCAAAAGGCCGGGTGGTACAGGCAGAAGACGGCCGGCTTGCAATTGTATGTGCATGTATGGATATAACCGATACGGTACTGGCACAGAAGAGACTTCAGGAAGCCAACAGAACTCTGCGGTTTAAGAATGACGAGCTGGAGTTTTTAAGTTCCGGAATGCTGGGCGGATATTACCGCTGCAGAAAAACAGAAGATATGGAGTTTTTGTATACAAGCCCCCGTTTCCTTGAAATACTTGGCTACAACAGCGATGAGCTGATTGAACTGTTCCAGAATCGGCTTTTAAATATGATACACCCGGGTGATAGGGAAAAAATCAGACTCATGACTGAGACTTTAAGTCCGGATGAGAGTTTAAAGGGAGTGGAATACCGTATCCTGACACGCAACGGTTACAAATGGATTCTCTGCCACTCCAGACTGTCTGTAAAATCAGGGGACAGTTTCCTTTATGGAGTTATGCTGGATATTGAAGAGCTGGGCGAACTCTACAGCCAGGTGGAAGAATGCAGAACTCCCATGCTGCCGGAGGGGGTACGCTTATTCCAGAATCGTGAGGCGGCAGTGGGAAGAATGCAGAATTATTTATCACGCCACAGGTTCTTGACCTCAGGTCTTATTTTGTTTTCATTCAACAGTGAAAATACAGCTTCTGCCGGGATGAAGTATGCCAGACAGTCATTTCTTGAACAGGCACTGTTTATGAAACGGTTTTTCAGAGAAGATGACATCATGTGTCTGGATGGTGAGTATGAAATTCTGATTCTGTGCCGGAACATCAAAGAAGAGGATATAAAAATAAAATGCAGGCGGATTTTAAAGGAACTAAGATACCAGATGATGAGCCAGGCGTCAAAAGCATTGCTTCCTGTCCGGGCGGGCATGACTGTTATACGGGTGCAGGATGAAGACTTTGAGGATTGCTACGGCAGAGTGAGAACTTCCCTGTTAAATACGGAACTCAGTACAGATCAGGAATTGTAAATTAAGAATGGACCTCTTTTTTCATATGTGTTATAATCCACGTAAACCATTTCAGGATAAAGGAAGGAATGATGATATGATAGCAGACAAGATGAGACCCCTTGTAGAAAACAATTCCGCCATCCGCGCCATGTTTGAAGAAGGAAAAAAGATGGTTGTCGAAAATGGTGCAGAAAACGTCTATGATTTCAGCCTTGGAAATCCCAATGTTCCCGCACCGGAAGCAGTGAAACAGGCAATCATTGATATTATGAACGAGGAAGAATCAACTATGGTTCATGGATATATGAGCAACGCAGGTTTTGATGATGTGAGGGAAGGGATTGCGGCCTCCATCAACCGGCGGTTCGGGACTCATTTTCATGGGGGCAATCTTCTTATGACGGTGGGTGCAGCCAGCGGTCTGAATGTGATTTTAAAAACCATTCTGGATCCTGGTGATGAAGTGATCGTGTTTGCACCCTATTTTATGGAATATGGTTCTTACGTACGCAATTACGACGGCGTACTTACGGTTATTCCGCCCAATACAGAAACTTTTCAGCCAGGTCTCCTGGAATTTGAACGAAGCATAACAAAAAGGACCAAGGCTGTGATCATAAATACGCCCAATAATCCCACAGGGGTGGTATATTCTTCTGAAACTCTCAGGCAGATCGGAGCTATTCTGGAACAGAAAGAGAACGAGTATGGAACTTCCATACTCCTGATTTCAGATGAGCCCTACCGGGAGCTTGCCTATGACGGTGTTGAAGTTCCTTATGTGACACTGTTTTATAAGAACACGGTCGTCTGCTATTCTTACAGTAAATCCTTATCTCTTCCAGGAGAGAGAATCGGATATCTGGTGATTCCGGATGAAGTGGAGGATTCAAAGGCTGTGATTGCTGCAGCCGCCATCTCAAACCGTGTACTTGGCTGTGTCAATGCACCGTCTCTGATGCAGAGAGTAATTCTGCGCTGCGTGGATGAAAAAGTTAACTTGTCTGCTTATAATAAAAACCGTGAACTTCTTTACAGCAGCTTAAAAGAATATGGCTTTCAGTGTATTAAACCGGAGGGAGCATTTTATCTGTTTATAAAGACTCCGGAGGATGATAAGAAGTTCTGTGAATACTGTAAAAATCACCGGGTTCTTTTGGTACAGGGAAGCGCTTTTGCATGTCCTGGTTATGCACGTATCGCCTATTGTGTTTCCTATGAGCAGATTGAACGTTCGCTGCCGTCATTTAAAAGGATTGCACAGGAATATGGACTTACAGCCGGTAAGGAGGACTTAAGATGAGAGCATGGAAGGCCAATATCCGGACGGTGACCCCTTATGTTCCAGGTGAACAGCCAAAGGGAGAGAACTTAGTGAAACTCAATACCAATGAAAACCCCTATCCGCCTTCTCCGCTTGTTAAAAAAGCCATGGATGAGATAGATTATGATAAGTTCCGCAAATATCCGGATCCTGCATCTGCAGTTCTGACAAAGGCACTTTGCGAATATTATCGGATGGAGGAAGATGAGATGTTTGTGGGGGTCGGTTCTGATGATGTCATCGCCATGGCATTTCTGACATTTTTTAATTCTCAGAAACCAGTCTTATTTCCTGATGTGTCTTACTCATTTTATAAGGTTTGGGCGGAGTTGTTTTGCATACCTTATGAAACACCAGCTCTCGATGAGCACTTTCTGATTCATAAGGAAGATTATTACAGAGAAAATGGGGGAATCATATTTCCGAACCCCAATGCGCCCACAGGCGTATTTATGCCGCTAAGTGAAGTGGAAGACATCATTGCCCATAATCAGGATTCCGTTGTGATTGTAGATGAAGCTTACATTGATTTCGGCGGTGAAAGCGCTGCCGGGCTGGTTAAAAAATACGAAAATCTTCTGGTAGTGCAGACCTTCAGCAAATCCCGGTCCATGGCAGGAATGCGGATCGGCTATGCCATGGGAAACAAAGATCTGATACGGGCTTTAAATGATGTGAAATATTCCTATAATTCCTACACCATGAACATGCCTTCCCAGATACTGGGGGCAAAAGCAGTAAAGGATGACAGTTACTTTAAAGAAATCATAGAAAAAATTATAACTACAAGAGAGAAAGCGAAGAAACGTCTCAGTGAACTGGGATTTACTTTCCCGGATTCCATGGCGAATTTTATATTTGCCAGCCATAAGGAGAAAAAAGCCGAGGATATTTATCTGGCACTGAGAGAAAAACAGATTTTCGTTCGTTACTTTAAACAGCCACGGCTGGATAATCATTTGAGGATCACCATTGGAACGGATGAAGAGATGGAAAAGCTTTACGATTTCCTGGAAAAATTTCTTTAATTACAGTATTTATCACTTGGGCTTTTGGGGGTATTATAAAGGCAGGAGATAAGCATGGAATTTTTAAAAAAATATTGCAGAATCATTTTAAATATTATAATCCCTATTGTGTTCTTTTATTTCATTTGTGTGTGGGGACCGAGAATACTGAATTTTTTTCTTCCTTTCGTAATCGGCTGGGTGATATCGGTGATCGCCAATCCGCTGGTGCGTTTGCTGGAAAAGAGACTGAAGCTTGTGAGGAAGCACAGTTCTGTGCTAATTGTAGTAGCAGTACTGGCTCTGATTATTGCGGCTTTTTATTTTCTCATATCCAAACTGGTTACCGAAGCAGCGGGATTTGTGGAAGATATCCCCCTTTATTACGAATCGGCCTGGGTAGAGGTTCAGAAGATGCTCTTAATGGCGGAAAACGTTCTGCGCTTTCTTCCTGAGGGGGTTCAGGACTCAGTGAATGTATTTGTTACACATATTGGAGAATATTTAAATGTCATGGTACAGAAAATCGCATCTCCCACCTTTATGGCTGCGGGAAATGTGGTAAAGAGTATCCCTGCGGCATTGGTTTACATCGTTGTAACCATATTTTCTTCCTATATATTTATTGTAGACCGGGATAAGATTCTTACAATTATAAAACGGTATATGCCTAAGGGGTTCGCGGGATATTATAATTATCTCAAAAAAGATATAAAGCATCTGGTGGGAGGCTATTTCCTGGCCCAGTTTAAAATTATGTTTATTATCGCCGGTGTTCTGGCAGCGGGGTTTCTGGTTTTAGGAGTGAAGTATGCACTGTTGCTGGCCGTTCTTATTGCAGTGCTTGATTTTCTTCCCATACTTGGAACCGGAACCATTCTGTTACCCTGGGCATTGCTGCGGATCGTTTCTGGAGAGTACGCTTTTGGAGTTGGTCTCATTGTGATCTATGTTCTGACTCTTGTATTAAGACAGATCATTCAGCCGAAGATCGTAGGCGATACCATGGGGCTGGACCCGTTAATGACATTATTATTTTTATATCTGGGCTTTAAAATAAGCGGAATCGCTGGCATGATACTTGCTGTTCCCGTGGGCATGCTGATCATCAATATTTATAAATTCGGTGCATTTGACCGGTTCTTATACAGCGTGAAGACCTTAATACATGATGTGGATGCGTTCCGGAAAGAGAAAGATTAAACAGATTAAAAGCAGTAGTTGGAGGATACAATGAAAAAAAACATAAGATTGAGGATTGCCGCATGTCTGGTTGCCTGTCTTATGGCTTCTGAGGCATTTGCAACCCCTTTAAATGGTTTTTCGGCAGAAGCCTGGAAACTGGAAAACGGACAATATATTGATGCATCCGGTAATCCCATTACAGGAGTTTTGGAAAAGGGAATCACAGTAACCAAATACCAGAACAGACAAAATGAGGCAAACGGAGGTATTGACTGGAAAAAGGTAGTACAGGACGGGGTTTCTTTTGCTATGGTGCGGATTGGCTACTTAAATGATATGGACCCATATTTTTCCGAAAATATGAAGCATGCTTCGGAAAACGGGATTAAGACCGGTGTGTTCTTCTATACACAGGCTCTTGATTCCCAGACTGCAGTGGAAGAGGCGAAGTATGTGCTCCGTCAGGTAAAGGATTACCGGATCTCCTACCCAATCGCTTATGATGTGGAATCCCAGTATCTTTTGGATAATAAACTTTCCAGACAGCAGATTACGGATAACATCAATGCATTCTGCAAAACCATTTCAGATGCAGGCTATCGTCCCATTGTATACGCAAACAATAAATGGCTGTCACTTCATATCGATATGAGCCAGGTTCCTTATGATGTATGGTATGCAAGATATGGAACTGTCAATGACTGTCAGAACAGGACGATCTGGCAGTGTACGGATAAAGGAAGGGTGGATGGAATCGAAGGAGATGTTACCATTGAATTGTCCTTTGCAGATTACGGCTCACTTATTCCGGCAGATGGATTTAAAACCATTGACGGAGAACGGTACTACATGAAAAACCATGAAAAACAGACCGGCTGGGTTCAGACAGACGGAAAATGGTATTATCTTGATTCAAACGGCATCATGGTTCATGATAAAACCATGGTAATAGATAATGTCTCTTATACATTCGGTTCTCAGGGAGAGATAACAAATCAGACAAAATAACGGAGTTACAGGTGAAAACAGAAAACGATTTAAATTCAGATCATATAAAAGGGCTGGTATGGAGGCTTGCGGTTCCCTCCATGCTGGCTCAGTTTGTCAGTGTTTTATATAGTATTGTAGACCGCATGTATATCGGAAATATCCCAAAGATCGGGGAAGCCGCCCTGGCAGGAGTTGGAATCTGTGGTCCTGTTGTAACCCTGATTTCTTCTGTTGCTTTTTTAGTGGGCGCAGGCGGATCACCTCTTATGAGCATTCGCCTTGGAGAAAAGAACCAGAGAGCTGCCAGACAGATTCTCGCCAACTGCTTTTTACTCTTACTCTTTTTTTCTCTCTTCATAACGGCTGTTTCGTTTCTGCTTAAGGACCGCCTGCTGGTGTGGTTCGGTGCTGGAAAAACCGTATTTCCTTACGCAGATCAATATCTTTCCATCTATCTCACCGGGACGGTGTTCGCTTTGTTTTCCGCAGGATTAAATCCCTTTATTGTGTGCCAGGGGTATGCCAGGACAGCCATGAAATCCGTTGTTTTTGGGGCCGTAAGCAATATTATCCTGGACCCACTGTTCATTTTTGTGTTTGGACTGGGGGTAAGGGGGGCCGCAATTGCAACCGTGATATCCCAGATGATATCCTGTATCTACATTCTCCGGTTCCTTTTTGGCGGCATTCCGCCCATTAAGATAACCTTTCAGGGATATGACCTGGAAGTTGTAAAGAGAATTCTGACATTAGGCCTTTCCCCTTTTCTTATTATTGCATTTGACAATGTGCTCATAATATCTCTCAATACAGTGATTATGCATTACGGGGGAGAGGGAAACGGAGAGAAGCTTCTTACCTGTATGACCATTGTTCAGAGCTTTATGCTGATGGTAACCATGCCCCTGGGCGGAATTACAACAGGAACCCAGACAATCCTTGGTTTTAATTTAGGAGCCGGGAGGGCTGAAAGGATCAGACAGGCAGAACGGTATATCGCATTTTTTGCGGTTGGTTTTACCACTGTGATGTTCATTCTCGCACATACGGTTCCCCAGTTCTTTGTACATATTTTCACGAGAGACCAGTCCTATGTTGACTTAACTGTCAGCGGAATAAAGGTCTATACCATGGGAATTATACCACTGGCGCTTCAGTACGTGATTGTAGACGGATTTACCGGTCTGGGCGCTGCAAAGGCAGCAATTTCTCTTTCCATGTTCAGAAAAACAATTTTCCTGATTGGAGCAGTAACGCTGCCTGCATGGTTTGGTGCCGATTATATTTTTTATACAGAGCCTATATCGGATTTCATCAGTGTAACCGTATCCATGGTGGTTTTTACAGCATTATTTGGACGAATTATTAATAACAGGGCAAAAGTTATTGACGTATGACCAAAATAATTCTATGATATCATTAATGAGCCATATAATAATTATCAGGAGGTCATGCTATGAAAATTGCGGTTACTTATGACAGAGGGAATATATTTCAGCATTTTGGACAAACCACACAGTTTAAAATCTATGAGGTGGCAGATAAGAACGTGGTATCACAGGAAATCACAGATACCAATGGAGATGGTCATGGTGCGCTGGCAGGCTTTTTGACAGGACTGGGCGTGAAAACTCTGATCTGCGGAGGGATTGGTGCAGGAGCGAGAAATGCTTTATCAGATGCAGGCATCCGGCTATATCCGGGAGTGGAAGGGAGTGCAGATGAGGCAGTGAATTCTCTGTTGTCGGGAAATCTTAAGTTTGATCCGGATACTCTTTGCGATCATCATCATGAGGGAAGTGAAGAGCATCAATGCGGTCATCATGGAGAACCCTGCGGACATTAATTCTATAATTGAAAAAAGACAGAGATGGTAATGCATCCGTATCAGCCGTAAAAGGCCTGAACGGATGCATTTTATATGATCAGGAACCGGTGGACTGGTAGTGTCTCAGTCCGCAATTCCATAAAAGGAATGCAGGAACCAGAAAGAGGGCACAGCACAGCGGAAGCAGGCTGAACCAGGCATTGTCCGATTTGCCTGTGAGATATAGGAGGGGATAATACTGGAATAAGGCAAAGGGGACCAGGCAGGTACAGATAAAAAGCACATTCTTCCCATAAATTCCTATGGGATATTTCCCGTATTCCCTGGCGCCGTCTGTAAATACATTCATAAATTCCAGCCCCTCCAATGTAAAAAAGCATAAGCATGCGAAAATTAAGTAGATGGCAGCAAAGACACAGATTCCTCCAAGAATCATGAGCACTACAAGGAGGCAGCGAAGGGGGGTCCATGCTATGGAACTGGAGGATACTCCGTAAGCCAGCATGACAACAGCCTGAAGAAGACGTCCGAAGCGGGTTAAGTCGATCTTGCTGCACAGAACCAGAAACAGACTGTTTTTCGGGCGGAGGAGAATACGGTCGAATTCACCGTTTCCAATAATGGTCTCAAAGGTATCCAGACTCCGGAATATGGTTTCTGCCAGTGTAAAGGCCATCAGAGTAATGGAAAAGCAGAGAAGCACTTCACTGTAAGAGAAACCCATCACCTGATGGAAACGGGTCATCATAAAGTAAACTCCTAAAAAGATATTAAAGGAGATTAAAAACTGACCTGTTATTGTCATGAAAAATGATACTTTGTGCTGCATCATGCTTTTTAAATGCATAAGAAAAAAATTTATGTAAAGTCTGGTTAAATTCATGAAATTCTCCTTTCAGCCTCCCTGTATGATAACCCGTTTTAATGCCCGTTTTTCCAGAAACCGTCCGATTAGCACAAATGCAAACAGCCAGAATACCTGTTTTATTATGCTGCTATACAGATCAGGTCCTGTTAAATCGCCTCCAAAGATCCTAAAAGGAACGTTTTGTGCAGAAGCGAAGGGCAGAAATTCTACGATTTTCCGTACGTGGTCTGGAAGAAAGGGAATGGGTATGACAGCTCCGCTTAAAAATTCTGCTAAAGAGGTAATGACCGCTTTAATTCCCTGTGAAGAAACGGTGTAAAACACGGACATATAAACAATCATGTTGAAAGCCACGATAAGAAGCAGCCCCAGTGTCATGGACAATAGAGTGAGTGCCCAGGTTGTAATATCTCCCGGCAGAGTGAGCCCGTAGGGAGATGGAAGAAAACAGGAGACAATCAGGATCGGCATGCAGCGCAGCACCGCTTTTGAAAGCCGGACTGCCAGCCCCCTTACAAACCACATATTATAAAGGCGGACAGGCCTGCATAATTCATAGGCCACATCTCCGGTTGCGATGGAGTTAAAAAGCTCCGATTCCCAGAACCAGACCATATATAGCGCCAGAAATGCCTGTTGGAGCCACACATAAGTGGTAAGTGCTTCAAAGGTCATGGGGAAGCTTTCCGGAGACGCTTCATAAAAGGCCTTAAATAAAAGGATTTCCATGGCACCCCATACAAACTGTGTCACCATGCCGGACAGAGCGGCGGTGCGGTACTGAAGTCCCCTGATAAACCGGATGCGGAAAAAAGACCAGTATTTTTTCATCTTTTCCCTTCCTAAATCTGGAATTCCCGGTAAAGGGATGCAACAATCTCATCTAAGGTGGCGCATGGGGGTTCACAGCGGGATTTTAAATCTGAGAGAGTTCCGTCCAGAAGCAGCCGGCCTTTCCCAATCAGCAAAACCCTGTCTGCAAGAGCATCAATGTCCTGCATGTCGTGAGTGGTAAGAAGAACTGTGGTTTTGTGGATCCGGTTTAACTTCCTGATAAAATCCCGGACTGCAAGCTTGGAAACGGCATCAAGTCCGATCGTGGGTTCATCAAGAAAGAGGATCTTTGGGGTATGGAGAAGAGAGGCTGCAATTTCGCAGCGCATTCGCTGACCGAGAGAAAGCTGTCTCGCCGGAGTTTTTATGATCTCTTCTAAAGCAAGAAGTCCGGTGAGCTCTTCCAGGGTAATTAAGTATTGGTGTTTTGGGATGTCGTAGATGTCGCGGAGCAGTTCAAAGGAATCAATAACAGGAACGTCCCACCACAGCTGGGTACGCTGCCCGAATACAACGCCGATGTCCTTTACATGTTCCTTCCTGTCCTTCCATGGAATCCGCCCGTTAATCCGGCAGGTTCCGTTATCCGGAGTCAGAATTCCGCTTAAAATTTTGATGGTGGAGCTTTTTCCGGCACCGTTGGGGCCGATATAGCCGACCATCTCTCCGTCTTCGATTCGAAAGGAGATGTCTGAAAGAGCATGGACCGTGTCGGTCTCCTTATGAAAAAGCGCCTTTACCGCATTGGAAAATCCGGCACTTCTTCTTGCGACTTTAAAAGTCTTGTTCATGTGTTCCACTTGAATCATTTAAATTCCTCCTGGCAGTAATATTTGTGAACGATTCATTCCGGCAGCGGGCAGGAGACCTGTCATAACTGGTCAGAACGTCCTAATATCTTTCCAAGCGGTCAGTGCAGGCAATTTCGCCAGCACAGCTCTCCGGAATTGTTATCCGGGGACTCTACCGTGGTTTCAATATTCTCTTTTCCTGAATTTTAGATGTGAGTTTAGATATGGAAAAGGAATTATAGTCTATCACCGCAGGAAAAAGCTGTCAATACTTTGGCAAAAAGTACTTGACAAAATGAATAAAAATGATAGTATAAACATATGAACAGATATTCATATAATAATATATAAGGAGGTTCCAGATGGCAGAAGAAAAAAGAGTTATTCAGGACGGTGAGATAGACCAGTGTGATTTTATCTGCGTTCATGAGAATGTTGTGAATCAGGTTTTAAAAGTAATGCCGAAAGACCAGCAGCTGATGGATCTTGCAGATTTCTTTAAAATATTCGGAGACCCGACAAGAGTGAGAATGCTCTATGTGCTCAGCCAGTCAGAGATGTGCGTGTGTGATATTGCCAATCTGCTTCAGATGGGGCAGTCGGCTATTTCCCATCAGCTTCGTGTGTTAAAGCAGATGCGGCTGGTGAAATCCAGGCGGGATGGGAAGACAGTTTTCTATTCCCTGGCAGACGGTCATATTGAAACAATCCTGGCTCAGGGAATGGAGCATATCAGCGAATAAGAATTTCGTAATAAAATCATAGAAAAAGGAGAAGATGAAGCATGAAAAAAATAATTAAATTAGAGGGCCTCTGCTGTGCAAACTGTGCCGCTAAAATTGAAGAAGAGGTTAAAAAATTAAGCGGTGTTGAAAACGCGTCCTTAAGCTTTATGACTCAGAGATTAACCATGGAAGTAGAAGAGGCAAGAGTGGATGAGATCATGGAAGCAGCCAGAAAAACAGCGTATAAGATTGAGCCGGAAGCAGAATTTAAAGTACTTCGGTAGGCAAAAAGGAGCAGTTATGACTAAAAAACAGAAAATTATGGGAATCAGGCTGATAATCAGTGCCGCATTCTTTGCTCTTGCCATGGCGGCTGAGGGGAGAATTTTCTGGTACTGGATCTTATTTATTATTTCTTATCTGGCAGCAGGCTATGATATTCCGTTAAGAGCAGTGAGAAATATCAGAAACGGTCAGTTTTTTGATGAAAACTTTCTGATGTCTGTGGCAACCTTTGGTGCAATCGGAATCGGGGCTCTGGAAGAAGCTGTGGGCGTTATGCTGTTTTACCAGATCGGCGAACTGTTTAATGATTATGCAGTGAACAGGTCAAGAAAATCCATAACGGATCTTATGGACATTAATCCGGAATATGCCAATCTGCTTCGTGACGGTGTAGAAGAGAAGGTCGACCCCTATGAAGTGGCTGTTGATGACATCATTATAATAAAGCCGGGAGAGAAGGTGCCTCTTGACGGTATTGTGGTTAAGGGCAGCAGCAGCCTTGATACCAAAGCACTGACCGGTGAATCCATGCCTGCAGAGATCAGGGAACAGGATACCGTTATAAGCGGTTCCATTAATTTAAACGGGGTGCTGGAGGTAAAGGTAACCAGACTGTTTGATGATTCCACCGTTGCTAAAATCCTGGAACTGGTGGAGAATGCCAGCTCCAGAAAGGCAAGGGCAGAAAATTTTATCACCAGATTTGCAAGGGTCTATACTCCGGTAGTCGTAGTGCTGGCTGTTTTGCTCGCAGTGGTACCGCCCCTTTTTAACGGTGACTGGGGAACCTGGATTTACCGTGCCTGCAGCTTTTTAGTTGTCTCCTGTCCATGCGCACTGGTCATATCGGTTCCGTTAAGCTTTTTCGGAGGGCTTGGAGCGGCCTCTGGTCAGGGAATTCTTTTAAAGGGCAGCAACTATCTGGAAGCTATGGCAGACCTTGACACGGTGGTATTTGATAAAACAGGAACTCTCACAACCGGAAAGTTTCAGGTTACCAGCGTGGATCCTCTGGAAGGAACGAAAGAAGAGCTTTTAGAGCTGGCTGCGTATGGAGAATTCCATTCCAATCATCCCATTGCCCAATCTGTCAAAGAAGCTTATGGAAAACCACTTGATCAGTCAAAGGTGGGGACAGCAGAAGAACTTGCAGGATTTGGAGTAAAAACAACCGTTTATACACAGAATAAGGAAAGAGAGCTTTATATCGGTAATGCCAGACTCATGGAGATGCAGAAAATCGCTGTAAGCGCTGCAGATTCGGCGGCAGGAACGACGCTTTATATAGCAGATAAAAACACTTATCTTGGTTCTGTAACCATATCAGATACCATCAGAGAAGACGTACCGAGAGCATTAAAGGGTTTAAGGGCAGCAGGAGTGAAAAAGCTTGTGATGCTTACCGGCGATAAACCGGAGGTAGGAAAACTGGTGGGAGAAAAGCTTGGTCTTGATGAGGTTCACGGAGGTCTCCTTCCTGGTGATAAAGTGGGAAAAGTGGAAGAACTGCTGGCAAAGAAACATAAGGATGCAGCCCTGGCGTTTGTTGGGGACGGAATCAATGATGCTCCGGTTCTGGCCCGTGCAGATGTGGGAATTGCCATGGGTCAGATCGGGTCCGATGCAGCGGTTGAAGCAGCGGATGTGGTAATCATGACCGACGAGCTGACAAAGCTGGTTGATACGATCCTGATTGCCAGAAAAACAGTGGCCATTGTGAAGCAGAATATTATCTTTGCCATAGGCGTAAAGGTGCTGATTTTAATCCTGTCGGCAGCAGGAATTGCCACCATGTGGGCAGCTGTCTTCGGAGATGTAGGGGTATCCGTACTTGCTATCTTAAATGCGGTCCGGGCTCTCCGGTATCAGAGCAGGAATGAAAAAACACATTGACAAAATTTTTTCCAGCTGTTATATTTTACACATATGACGGGGTGGTGCGAAGATGGTCCATTGTAGTGAGGCTGTGTTTGCCCACCCCTTTTTCTGGTATTATTTTCTATAGGAACTTCGTTCCCCATAGAGCAGAGACGCTCCGCAAGGATCGCATAAGTGGCGGAGAGTCCCGATAAATCCGGGGCTCTTTATTCAATCATGAGAAAAGGAGAGTGTTTTATGAGCAAGTATAGCAAAGAAGATATTTTCCGCATTGTGGAAGAAGAAGATGTGGAATTTATCCGTCTTCAGTTTACGGATATATTCGGCATGCTGAAAAATGTGGCAATCACAAAGAATATGCTGGGAAAAGCACTGGAAAACCGCTGTATGTTTGATGGTTCTTCCATAGAGGGCTTTGTTAGAAGTGAAGAATCTGATATGTATCTCTATCCGGATCTGGATACCTTTGAGATATTCCCATGGCGTCCCCAGCAGGGGAAAGTTGCAAGACTGATGTGTGATGTACACTGTCCGGACCAGACTCCTTTTGAAGGAGATCCCAGGTTCGTAATGAAGAAGGTACTGAAAAAAGCCAGTGACATGGGCTTTGTTTTTCATGCAGGTCCGGAATGCGAATTCTTTCTCTTTCATATGGATGAGGAGGGACGTCCTACCACGGATACCCACGAAATGGCCGGTTATTTTGATGTGGCACCCATTGACCAGGCGGAGAATGTCCGCAGAGACATGATACTCACTCTGGAAGAGATGGGTTTTATGATTGAGGCCTCCCATCACGAGATCGCACCAGGACAGCATGAGATTGATTTTCAGTATGCAGAAGGTATGGTGACAGCTGATAATATTATGACATTTAAAATGGCAGTCAAGGCCATTGCAAAGCGCCACGGACTTCATGCCACCTTTATGCCTAAGCCAAAAGCAGGTGTCAATGGCTCCGGTATGCACATTAATATGTCTCTTTCTGATATAACAGGTAAGAATATGTTTGAAGATAAAGAGGATGAGCTGGGGTTAAGCCAGACCGCATATCAGTTTATGGCAGGCATTCTTCATCACATGAAGGGAATGACAATATTAACCAATCCGCTGGTTAATTCCTATAAACGTCTTGTTCCCGGATACGATGCTCCGGTTTACGTGGCATGGTCTGCCCGCTCAAACCGCAGTTCTCTTATCAAGATTCCATGTGCAAGAGGAGAAAGCACCCGGATCGAGCTTCGCAGCCCGGATTCTGCAGTAAATCCCTATCTGGCCCTTGCAGCCTGTCTGGCAGCAGGTCTTGACGGCATAGAAAAGAAGATGACTCCGCCTGATAGCGTGGACTGCAACGGTTATTCCATGTCTGTCGAGGAGATGGCTGCAAAAGGAATCGAGCAGCTGCCTGAGACACTGGGAGAGGCCATTGAAGCATTCCGTAAGGATGAGTTTATGAAGGAAGTTCTGGGCGAGCACATTTATACCAAATACCTGGAAGCAAAGGAAGCCGAATGGAGGGTGTTCCGTGCTCAGGTAACGGACTGGGAAGTGGAAGAATACTTATACAAGTATTAATTAATTCTGTTCCCTGATACTGTTATCTGGAGGTGAGAGTGTTTGACCAATGTGATTGTGGCATTTTCAAAGGCAGAGGATGCGAAAAATATAAAGAATATTCTTATGAAAAACGGCTTTACGGTTTCGGCAGTCTGCACCTCCGGCGCTCAGGCAGTGAACAGTGCTGATGAACTGGGCAGCGGAATCGTGATATGCGGCTGCAGATTTGCAGATATGGTGTATCAGGAGATGTATGAATGTCTTCCCAAAGGGATGCTGATGCTGCTTGTGGCATCTCCCAGCCAGTGGAGCGGCAGAGCACCGGAGGATGTGGTCTGTCTTGGACTGCCTTTAAAGGTTCAGGATCTTTTAAGCACGTTAGAGATGATGATGGAATCTCTGGCAAAAAGGCGGAAGAAGTTAAAGAGCCATCCAAAGGAGAGAAGCGGAGAAGAACAGGAACTGATTAAGCAGGCCAAGGAGCTTTTGATGGAACGAAACCATATGTCAGAAGCAGACGCACATCGTTACATTCAAAAGTGCAGCATGGACAGTGGAACCAATATGGTGGAAACTGCACAGATGATCATGAGCCTTATTAATATTTAACAGGTGGGGGATTAAGATGAAATTTACTAAAATGCAGGGAATCGGAAACGATTATGTGTATATTAACTGCTTTGAAGAATCGGTTGAGAATCCGGCAGAACTTTCAAAATTGGTCAGTGACCGGCATTTCGGAATCGGATCGGACGGTTTGATTTTGATCTGTCCGTCTGAGGCGGCTGACTGCCGTATGCGCATGTTTAACGCTGACGGTTCAGAGAGCCCCATGTGCGGCAATGGAATCCGATGTGTGGGAAAATATGTGTTTGATCATCATCTGGTAGAAAAGACAGAGTTTGATGTGGAAACCGGTGCAGGAATCAAGCATTTAAAAGTGACGGAGGAAAACGGAAAGGCAGTTCTTTTAACGGTAGATATGGGCATCCCGGAAGTGACCAGCCAGGTTGCGGAACCAATCTGTGTGAATGGCACGGATTATGAATTTATAGGAATTTCCATGGGAAATCCCCATGCAGTTTACTATATGGATGACATTGACAGCCTGGATTTAGAGTCTGTGGGACCTGGATTTGAGAATCATGAGCGTTTTCCCCAGCGAACCAATTCTGAATTTATTCAGGTTATGAGTCCGAAGCACATCCGCATGCGGGTGTGGGAGAGAGGAAGCGGGGAGACGTGGGCGTGCGGGACCGGAGCAACAGCCAGTGCAGTCGCTTCCGCGCTTTGCGGACGAACCGGCAATACAGTTGAAGTATCATTAAAAGGCGGAAACTTGACCATTCACTGGGACAGAGAAGGGAGCGGTCATGTGTTTATGACAGGTCCTGCTGTGGAAGTGTTTGAGGGAGAGTTCGACATAAACAATCTTTAAAATACAGGAGGAACCTATGGTTAAGATCAATGAAAACTATTTAAAATTACCCGGAAGCTATCTGTTTTCCACCATCGCAAAAAAGGTAAATGCTTATATAGAGGCAAATCCCGGTAAAAAGGTGATCCGTCTTGGAATCGGTGACGTCACACAGCCCATTGCTCCGGCAATTATTGAGGAGCTTCACGGGGCCGTGAATGAGATGGGAGCGGCAGAGACATTTCATGGATATGCACCGGATCTTGGATACGGTTTTTTAAGAGAACTGATTGCCGGTGAAGATTACATTGCAAAGGGATGCCAGATTTCGGCTGATGAGATTTTTGTATCTGACGGAGCAAAGAGCGACTGCGGAAATATTCAGGAGATATTTGACCAGAACTGTAAAATTGCAGTTTGTGACCCTGTTTATCCGGTTTACGTAGATTCCAACGTTATGGCTGGAAGAACCGGTGAATATGATGAAAAGACAGGTAAGTGGAGCAACGTCATTTACATGCCCTGCACAGCGGAGAATCATTTTGTACCCCAGCTTCCAGGGGAGACCCCGGATCTTATTTACTTATGTGTTCCTAACAACCCAACAGGAACCACTCTTAACAGAGACCAGTTGAAGGTATGGGTGGATTATGCCAATGAAACAGGAGCAGTTATCCTTTACGACGCTGCTTATGAAGCTTATATTGCCCAGGATGATGTACCTCATACCATCTATGAGATAGAGGGAGCAAAAACCTGCGCCATTGAATTTCGCTCATTTTCAAAGAATGCCGGTTTTACCGGTGTACGCCTTGGCTTTACCGTTATCCCCAAATCACTGGAGCGGGGAGGTGTCATGCTTCATTCCTTATGGGCAAGACGCCACGGAACCAAGTTTAACGGCGCTCCCTACATCATTCAGAAAGCAGGAACAGCGGTTTATTCCAAAGAGGGCAAGGCTCAGCTAAAAGAGCAGGTTGCCTATTACATGAGAAATGCACAGGTGATCTACGATGGTTTAAAAGAAGCGGGCTGTGAAGTTTACGGAGGTGTCAACGCTCCTTATATCTGGTTAAAGGTGCCGGAAGGAATGACCTCCTGGGACTTCTTTGACCGGCTTTTGGAGGAAGCCAGTGTTGTTGGAACACCTGGAAGCGGATTCGGTCCAAGCGGGGAAGGGTACTTCCGCCTTACCGCGTTCGGAACCTATGAAAATACGGTGGAAGCCATTGAACGGATGAAAAAGATGCCGTCCTTAATAAAATAAACGTTGACAAGTATTTAATAATTGGTTATGATATTGATAAGAAAAGATTAATAAGGTTTAGGCTTAATTTGTTAGAACAAAAGCGTTCAGTACTTTGGTGGTACTGGCGCTTTTTTTAATTCAAGGAGGAAGATATGGACGATATTGATAAGAAAATAGTGCAGACACTGCAGAAGAACGCCCGGGCATCTTTAAAGAACATAGCAGAAAATACCTTTTTGTCTTCGCCTGCTGTTTCCTCCAGAATTGAAAAGCTGGAGCGGGAAAAAATTATTACAGGTTATCATGCATCAGTGGATCCCATGAAGCTGGGATATCATATCATTGCGTTTGTGAATCTGGATGTGTCGCCGGTGGATAAAATTCAGTTCTATTCCTACATGGATTCCATACCCAATGTATTGGAATGCAATTGCGTGACTGGAGATTATTCCATGCTGATTAAGGTGGCATTTCAAAGCACCATGGAACTGGATATTTTCATCGGACAGCTCCAGAAGTACGGAAAGACCAGTACCCAGATCGTCTTCTCCACTCCGGTTGGACCAAGGGGCGTGGATGTTATGGCGGAATTAGGAGAAAATGATTAAATCATGGTCTGAAAATGGTACGGAGAACACTTCTTTTACATACTTTATAGAATAGAGGTATGTGAAAGGAGTTTTTCTTTTGGCTGAGAGAAAGATCGTGGTAATAGATGCCGGTCACGGCGGTGCGGACCCGGGTGCATCCTATATTGAGCGGCAGGAAAAAGATGATAACTTAAAACTTGCGCTTGCTGTCGGGAAAATCCTTGCAGACAACGGAGTTGATGTCAGGTATACAAGAACTGACGATACCTATAATACACCCCTTGAAAAAGCCATGATGGCCAATGATGCGGAAGCGGATTTTTTTGTATCCATTCACCGTAATGCCATGCCGGTTCCAGGAACCGGATCCGGAGTTGAGACCGTTGTTTTTGAAAACAAAGGCGCCCAGGGAATGCTTGCAAAGAATATCGGAGAAGCCCTTGGTGCTGTTGGATTTACCAATTTAGGAACGGTGGAACGCCCGGGGCTGGTAGTGCTGAGAAGAACAAAGCTTCCCTCTGTCTTAGTGGAGGTTGGATTTATAGATAATGAAGCAGATAATTATCTTTTTGACGATCACTTTGATGAGATTGCCCAGGCCATTGCCAGTGGTATTTTAAATACCATACAGCAGCAGGAAGAGACCCAGATCCAGTATTATCAGGTACAGACCGGTGCTTTCAGGGTGCGTTCTCTGGCAGAAAATCAGGTTAATATATTAAAATCCCAGGGATTTCCTGCATTTGTAGTTTATGAAGACGGATTATACAAGGTTCGTGTAGGCGCATTCCGAAATATGGACAATGCGGTTAAAATGGAGCAGGCCCTCAGGCAGCTGGGGCACAGCACATTTATGGTGAAACGCCCGGCGGTATATTGAGGCTGGGGAGCGGCCGGAAGGAGTGAAAAAGAATCATCTCTTCCGGCTGTCTCTTTTTCTTTGACTTGACAAGCTGCTTCTTTTTGTCGTATGGTCTTAATCAGAATGAGCACAGAGGAGAGAATTATGATTAAGGCAGTGATATTTGATATGGATGGCGTTATTATTGACAGCGAGGGAGTGTATCTGCAATATCAGATGGAGTTTGCAAAAAAGAAAAATCCCGATGTAAAGCTGGAGGATTTGTATCCCATGGTGGGAGCAACGAAACAGGAATGCTGGGAGGTAGTGGAACGGGCTGTTTCTAATGGACAAACATGGGAAGAGTTAAGAACAGAATTCCGCCGGCGGGATATCTATGGTGAGATTGATTACCGCCGCATTTACCGCCCGGAGGTAACCGATACATTAAAACAGTTAAAACACGCAGGTTTTCGTCTGGCGCTGGCGTCCTCCACCCATTTGGAACTGGTGGAGCGGGTTCTTAAGGAAAATGGAATCCGGGAGTATTTTGAGGCAGTGGTGAGCGGAGAGCAGTTTAAAAAGAGCAAACCCGATCCGGAGATCTATTTATATACCGTCTCGCAGCTTAAGTTAAAACCCGAAGAATGTCTGGCTGTGGAGGATTCCACCATTGGAATAACAGCTGCACACAGGGCAGGGCTTAAGATTGCGGCAGTGACTGATACAAGGTATGGATTTGACCAGAGTCTTGCGGATTATAAGCTGATTCAGGTAAAAGATGTATTAGAAGCGGTAAAAGAGGCATAGGATTGGATATACGGATTAATGCAGGAGGTATTGCATGAAGTATATCGGTGAGCTTTTAAAAGGTGTGATTATTGGTGTGGCAAATATACTGCCGGGCATCAGCGGTGGGGTACTGGCCATCACCATGGGTGTCTATGATAAGATCATCCATGCAGTAAACCGGCTTTTTAAGGAGCCGGTGAAAAGTATAAGGCTTCTCCTTCCCTACGGAATTGGTGCGGTTGCTGGCGTAATTTTTTTGTCACTGGCGTTTGAATATCTGTTTCATACCTATCCCCTTCAGACGAAGCTGTCATTTCTTGGATTAATCGGAGGAGGTCTTCCTGCGCTTTCGCGCAAAGCTTTTTCCGGAAAGAAAAATGACTTATGGAAAGGGATTGTTACTGCCGGCATCACCTGTGGTATCGTGATTTTAATTACATATGGGGCAGAATTGGTGATCGCTTATGGCCATAGCGGAGAGGGCTTTGCCATGGCATCAGGAGCGGAATATTTATCGTCAGGAAAATACTGGGTTGTGACTCTTTTTGCAGTGGGGCTTCTGGCAGCAGCTACCATGATTGTACCGGGTGTAAGCGGTTCAATGATAATGATGATGCTGGGTTTTTATGAACCTGTTTTACAGACGAACAACGCCTGCATCAGAGCGGCCTGTGCCCTTGATTTTCACAGTTTTATGAAAAATGGAATGGTATTGTTCCCATATTTTTTAGGCATGCTTACAGGTGTTCTTTTATTTGCCAGGGTGGTGGAGCGCCTTTTGACTCTTTATGAACACCAGATGTACCGGGTGATCATTGGTCTGGTGGTTTCCTCGCCCTTTGTAATTTTATGGGATGTGCCGTGGAATTCAGTGGAGATCTATGAACTTCTGGGAGGGATCGCACTGGCGCTCTTAGGTTACGTTGCTGCAGATCTTCTGGGGGGAGAGGGGTAATTAATACCTGAAATAAAAAAGAGAGGGATATTTCGTCGGATACAGATTCTGCATCTGATGGAATATCCCTCTTTTGTGGAGTTTAAGAATATTCGGCAATTCTTGTGATGCCAACATAGATATGGGAGATCTTATACCAGGTTGCAAAGTCAATGACTCCTGTGACCGGGAGTTTGAATATGGACTGAAACTGTCGGACTGCCTCAGCCGTATTTGGTCCGTAGATACCATCTGCCGTAATCCGGGGAATCCTGGTATAAACTCCGGCTATGGTATCCAGCTGTTCCTGAACCTGGCGGACCTTGTCACCGGAAGCCCCCACAGATAGATTATTTCCCGGGAATGAGGAGGGAACACCGGAAACCTGCTCTGCAATATTGATGTACATATTGCTTCCATAATAGTTACGGAGAATTTCAATGGCTGAATAGCCTTGTTCTCCTAAGGTGTTGCTCCCCCATTGTGACATCCAGTTTGGACATGTTACCCGGTTTCCATCACAGTACTGGGTAAGGATTGGCTGTTTGATTCCCGGCCGGGATAAGTAGCTGTTAAAGATTTCATCAACAATCTGGGAAATGCTTTCATAAATATTTCTGCCGTAAATCCATTTATGGTCAAAGGCGGTAGAGGAAGTAATGGTAAAATTATATCCCTGATTTCTGTACCATTCCGTATAAACCCGGTTTAAGGTAAAACTCATAATTGCCAAAACATTGGCAATTATTGTTTCTCTTGGCCAGGTAGCATAAATTTCACTGGAAGCGACATTTTTAATATAATCGCCATAAGGGACATAATAATTAGTTGCTGTCGGATCCGTAGGTACGCCGTCGTGAACGATGATTGTCTGGGGAACGACAACCCGGCTTAATACGATTTCACCGGTTTCTGCAACTGGTTTTACCTCAGCCTCTGCGATCTTTGGAGGATAATCCCCGTATAGAGTATGATCGGGAATGGTAATCGGAACATCTGGAGTTGTTTCGTCTCTTACAGGCGTCATCCGGACTGGCTGAATTGCATCCGTTTCTGCCAGGATCTGTGTTCCGGAGATGGCCACGGGTTCAAAGCCCTGTGCAGTGATAAAAAGAGTATATTCCGAATATGGCTGCTGCAGTCCGGGGGATAAACTTAAAGCTACGGGTGGTGCTGACAAACTTACGGCTTCGGACTGTCCGGAACTATCCGTAGTAACAGTTTCTAAAATACTGCCGGGTTCTCCTGTATAGGAGATGGAAATTTCTGCGTCCTGGATCGGGTAATTATTTTCCGAAGATACAACATCTACCTGAAGAGTACCGGAATCTGCTGTTTCCTGGGCAGTGGTCATATATGGATTCATAAATAGCCCCTTATTGGAATGATTATTATTAATATATTAACTCGTTTGGGCAATGATTACAAAAGCCCCGCAAAAACCAAATAAATCAGTTTTTGCAGGGGCTTTTTTAAAAGAAAGATGTTTTGGGTTCATGGAACATGGACTCTACGTAGTTTCTCATTTCATTGCGGCTTTCAATATCTCTTGCACCGTTGATAATGCGGTTTTGTTCGTCTTTGGAGAGCCCGGAAAACTGTACCATAATGTCTGAATGCTGTGCCAGTTCCATGGTAAATCCAATGGGAAGTTCATTGTTATCAATCATGATTTATCACCTCATGAATAGTTTGTTCGAAGTTGGGAGAAAGTATACGAAAATGTATAATATTAATTGCTTTGCATAAATATACAGTATAGATGATTAAAATATCTGAAAAAAGAAAAATAATGCATAAAAAGTAGATTAATAAATTATAAAAAAACAGTTGAAATATGTCGCAGGATAATGTATAATCTATTCAATTTGGGTTGATACCAGTCAGCTGCAAATTGACCCTTACGGGTATCCCTTTATGTTCAAAAACCATGGACAAATATTAAGAAACACCCTGCGGGTATCCCTTTATGTCCATAAACCATGGACAAATATTAAGAAACACCCTGCGGGTATCCCTTTATGTCCATAAACCATGGACAAATATTAAGAAAGGATTGGGACTTTGCGTATGAAAGCTTTTTTAATACTGGAAGACGGCACTGTTTTTACAGGCACGAGCATTGGTTCAACACGGGAAGTGATCAGTGAGATCGTATTCAATACTTCCATGACGGGTTACTTAGAAGTCCTCACCGACCCATCCTATGCGGGACAGGCAGTTGTGATGACATATCCGCTAATTGGTAATTACGGCATTTGTCAGGAAGATATGGAGTCATGCAAACCTTGGCCGGATGGCTACATTGTCAGAGAATTATCTAGAATCCCCAGCAACTTTAGAAGCGAGGATACAATTCAGCATTTCTTAGAAAGTAACGACATTCCAGGTATCAGTGGTATCGATACGAGAGCCCTAACAAAAATCTTAAGAGAAAAAGGTACAATGAACGGCATGATCACAACCGATGAAGGATTTGATCTTGACGAAGTCATTTTGCGTATGAAAACATATTCCGTTACCGGCGTTGTGAAGGCAACCACCTGTAAGGAAGCCTATGTGCTTCCCAGTGAAGGCAAGCGGGTGGCGCTGTTAGATTTAGGTGCTAAAAAGAATATTGCACGGTCCTTAAATGAAAGAGGCTGTGAGGTTACTGTATATCCGGCAGATACGAAGGCAGAAGTAATTCTTTCTACTAATCCAGATGGAATTATGCTGTCAAACGGCCCTGGAGATCCAAAGGAATGCACAGACATTATTAAGGAAATCCGCAAGCTGTATGAATCAGAAATCCCCATCTTTGCAATCTGCCTGGGGCATCAGCTGATGGCACTGGCGACAGGCGCTGATACCCATAAACTAAAATACGGACACAGAGGCGGCAACCACCCGGTTAAGGATTTAGAGACCGGAAGGGTATACATTTCTTCCCAGAACCACGGATATGTGGTTGATGAGGATACAGTGGATCCGGCTGTGGCAGTTCCTGCATTTGTGAATGTCAACGACGGAACTAATGAAGGTATGAAATATACCGGAAAGAACATATTTACTGTACAGTACCACCCGGAAGCATGTCCGGGACCGCAGGATTCCAGCTACTTATTTGACCGGTTTATAAACATGATGGAGGTGGGAAAGAATGCCTAAGAATCAGGATATCAAAAAAGTACTAGTCCTCGGATCCGGTCCGATTATCATCGGTCAGGCAGCAGAATTTGATTATGCGGGAACACAGGCATGCCGCTCTTTAAAAGAAGAAGGAATTGAGGTTGTGCTTTTAAACTCCAATCCTGCAACCATCATGACGGATAAAGATATTGCGGATAAGGTTTATATCGAACCGCTGACGGTAGAGGTTGTGGAGCAGCTGATTTTAAAAGAAAGGCCGGACAGTGTTCTTCCTACACTTGGTGGCCAGGCAGGCTTAAATCTTGCCATGGAGCTGGAAGATAAGGGATTTTTCCAAAAAAATAATATCCGTCTCATCGGAACCACTGCACTGACCATTAAAAAGGCAGAAGACCGGGAGCTGTTTAAGGAAACCATGGAGAAGATCGGTGAGCCAGTTGCTCCTTCCGATATCGTGGAAAATGTGGAAGATGGTTTAAGAATCGCGGAAGAAATTGGTTATCCCATCGTTTTACGCCCTGCTTATACCCTGGGAGGCTCCGGCGGCGGAATTGCTGAAAATCCGGCACAGTGCCGTGAGATTCTTGAAAACGGACTCCGTTTGTCCCGTGTTGGTCAGGTTCTGGTGGAACGCTGCATTTCGGGCTGGAAAGAGATTGAATATGAAGTAATGCGGGACGGTGCAGGCAATGTAATTACTGTCTGCAACATGGAAAACTTGGATCCGGTAGGCGTTCATACAGGCGACAGCATCGTAGTAGCTCCGTCCCAGACACTGGGAGATAAGGAATACCAGATGCTTCGTACCTCTGCATTAAAGATTATCGGTGAGTTAGGCATTACAGGCGGCTGCAACGTTCAGTACGCCCTGCACCCGGAGAGCTTTGAATACTGTGTGATCGAGGTAAATCCCCGAGTCAGCCGTTCCTCTGCTCTCGCTTCCAAGGCGACCGGATACCCTATTGCCAAGGTTGCAGCAAAGATCGCGCTGGGTTACACTCTTGATGAGATTAAAAATGCGGTGACAAAGAAAACCTATGCAAGCTTCGAGCCTATGCTGGACTACTGTGTGGTTAAGATGCCGCGCCTTCCGTTTGATAAGTTTTTAAGCGCCAAGAGAACACTTGGTACCCAGATGAAGGCGACTGGTGAGGTAATGAGCATCTGCACCAATTTCGAAGGCGGCTTAATGAAAGCGATCCGTTCTCTGGAACAGCATGTGGACAGCTTAATGTCTTATGACTATACAGGACTTACAGATGACCAGCTGACAGAAACCCTTCATCTGATCGACGACAGAAGGATCTGGGTAATCGCTGAGGCATTGAGAAGAGGCTTTACCTATGAGCTCATTCATGATATCACAAAGATTGACGTCTGGTTTATTGATAAACTGGCAATTCTGGTGGAGATGGAGGAAGCATTAAAGAAAGGTCCTCTTACCACTGAGTTGCTAAAAGAGGCAAAGAGACTGGAATTTCCTGATACGGTAATTTCAAGACTGACCGGTATATCTATAGAAGAAATCCATCAGACAAGAAAAGATAACGGGATAACGGCTGCCTTTAAGATGGTAGATACCTGTGCGGCAGAGTTTGCGGCTGAGACACCATATTACTACTCCTGCTTTGGAAGTGAAAATGAGGCAGAGCAGACAACAGGAAGAAAAAAGGTTCTGGTATTAGGCTCCGGTCCAATCCGAATCGGACAGGGAATTGAATTTGATTACTGTTCTGTTCACAGCACCTGGAGCTTCAGCAAAGAAGGCTATGAAACTATTATCGTCAATAACAATCCGGAAACAGTAAGTACGGATTTTGATATTGCAGATAAGCTGTATTTTGAACCACTTACTCCGGAGGATGTGGAAAGCATTGTTGATATTGAAAAACCGGACGGAGCTGTGGTACAGTTCGGCGGACAGACAGCCATCAAGCTGACAGAGGCACTTATGAAGATGGGTGTTCCCATTCTTGGAACAGCGGCAGAAGATGTAGATGCGGCGGAAGACAGAGAGCTTTTTGATAAGATTCTGGAAGAATGCCAGATTCCAAGACCTGCAGGACAAACCGTATTTACAGCCGAAGAGGCAAAGAAAGCAGCAGCTAAGCTGGGGTATCCGGTTCTTGTGAGACCTTCTTACGTACTGGGAGGTCAGGGAATGCAGATTGCCATTTCTGATCAGGATATAGATGAATTTATTGCGATCATCAACCAGATCGCTCAGGAACACCCCATTTTAGTCGATAAATATATCGTGGGTAAAGAGATTGAGGTAGATGCAGTCTGTGATGGAGAAGACATTCTCATACCGGGAATCATGGAGCATATTGAGCGCGCGGGCGTTCACTCCGGTGACAGCATCTCTGTGTATCCGGCCCAGAGCTTAAACGAAGAGATCAAAGACAGGCTTGTGGAATACACCAGAAGACTTGCAAGAGCACTTCATGTAAAAGGAATGATTAACATTCAGTTTATTGTCAGCGGAGAAGAGGTCTATGTCATCGAGGTAAATCCCCGGTCTTCCCGTACGGTGCCGTATATCAGCAAGGTTACAGGAATCCCCATTGTTCCCCTGGCAACCAGAGTCATCTGCGGCCACACCATTAAAGAGCTTGGATATAAGCCGGGGCTTCAGCCGGAAGCAGATTACATCGCAGTGAAGATGCCGGTGTTCTCTTTTGAAAAGATCCGAGGTGCAGACATCAGCCTGGGACCTGAGATGAAGTCAACAGGAGAGTGCCTGGGAATTGCAAAGACGTTTAATGAGGCACTCTACAAAGCCTTTGCAGGATCAGGAATCAAGCTTCCGAAGCATAAAAACATGATTATTACGGTAAAGGATTCTGATAAAGAAGAGATTATCGATATCGCACGCAGATTTAAAGATCAGGGCTACAAGATCTTCTCTACGGCCGGTACGGCAAAGGTGTTAAATGATAACGGAATCAAAGCCTTCCAGGTTCGCAAGCTGGAGCAGGAGTCCCCCAACCTCCTGGATCTGATTCTGGGTCATGAGATTGACCTGGTTTTTGATACCCCGCCTCAGGGCGCAGACAGAAGCAAGGATGGTTTTGTAATCCGCAGAAATGCGATTGAAACCGGCGTGACCGTGCTTACGTCTTTAGATACTGCAGCTGCCCTTGTAACCAGCATGGAAAACAGAGCGAAGGAACTCACCCTGATCGACATTGCTTTAGTTAAAAATGTATAAGGAATTACAATATTATGGTGTTTTATATTAATAAACAGGCTGTAGAAATTAAAACCAGGTTTGAAAACGCGCCCTTAACTTCCCCCAATGAGGCGTGTGCGGCCATGGGAATGCTATATAAGATCTACGGTCTGTCTGTTCCGGAAAAAAAAGAGATGGTCAGTGATATGAAGAAGGATTTTCATGATGCAGTTGGAAAGCTTCCTGTTCCGTCGGAATATGCAGCTAAAATCATCAGCCTTCTTGATGAGTACTATAAAGATGATCGGGTAACTGATGAAATATATGAGCTGTTGAAATACAGCTATGAAGAACAGCGTTAACTATTGTTATAAGTTATATAAACTCACCTTTCATTTCTTATTATATAGAAACGAAAGGTGATTTTTACTGCTGAAGTTTACATTTCTTTCTTTACAAACTGTTTGTCAAATTCCGGATTGTAATAATAGTAGTTCTTCGGATTTAAAGTAGTTTTTATATTTTCCAGTGCTTCCCCGAATCTCTGGAAGTGAACCACTTCCCGCGCCCGCAGGAATTTAAGCGGCTCTCTTACATCCGGGTCTGTAATTACACGGATTAAATTATCATAGGTGGTTCTTGCTTTCTGTTCCGCTGCAAGATCCTCTATCAGATCGGTGATGGCATCGCCCTTTGACTGGAATTCGCAGGCATTAAAAGGAACTCCGGCAGCAGCCGCTGGCCATAGTGCAGTGGTATGATCGATATAATAGGCATCAAAACCAGCCGTTTTTGCCTGCTCCGTGGTCAGGTTTTTAGTGAGCTGGTAAATAATGGAGCAGACCATCTCCAAATGCCCCAGCTCTTCCGTTCCGATATCGGTTAAAAGGCCGCCCACTTCCTTGCATGGCATGGAATATCTTTGGGAAAGATAACGCATGGAGGCTGCCAGCTCTCCGTCTGGTCCGCCAAACTGGCTGATAATCAGAGAAGCTGATTTGGGACAGGTATTTTTAATATTAACAGGGAATTGCAGTCTTTTTTCATAAGTCCACATTAGAAAGCACCTCCTTCCCATGGCAGAGGACCGTCGCACCAGGTGAAATGTCTCTGGTCGGAATATTTTGTCTGGGTTTTTGTCTTGTTGTTGGTATCAGGACAGATACAGTTCATGGTAAGCGGTTCAAAATTATCCGCATAGGTTTGAAGCAGTTGCTTCCTTTGCGTCATAGCGTCCTTAAAAGCATCTAACGCATTTTCATCAAGAGGATGAGTATCCAGATAAAGATTTAAATCAATTACGGTAAAGCTGATTTCATTTATCTGATTAAGCAGGTTCATTTGATCGATCATGGCTGTTCCCCTCCTGTTACATAAAATGGCAGATCAAGGCTTGGGAATATGGTCCCGTGATTTAAGGCTGTCTTTGGGTCATATGGTTGTTCCCATTGCTGTATGGGAACGGTTGCAATGGCTAAAGGTAAAGTCTGGCTGGGTGTTGCAGGTTCACATCCGTTAGCAGCTACTGAATTCATAGTAACACTCCCTTCTGTTGATGATTGAATAACTCTTTTTTTATTATGGAACAAAAATAAAAAAATACCTTGCAAAAATTATCCCAGTTTAACCATTGTGATGTTATTGTAATAATTGGAAAAATGAAATATAATAGAAACAAAGTCAATGAAATTGACAGAAAATGTAAAACAATTATGACGGGAGAGCAGAGGATTGAGTGATAAGAAATTTGCAGTATTGATTGATTCGGATAATATTTCCGCAAAGTACATTACGTGTATTCTGGATGAGATGACCCGGTATGGAGTGATTACCTACAAAAGAATTTACGGTGACTGGACAAGCGCCCAGATGGGCAAATGGAAGATGGAGCTTCTTGAAAATTCCATTACACCAATTCAGCAGTTTTCCAATACAGTAGGAAAGAATGCAACTGATTCCGCGCTCATTATCGATGCCATGGATTTGCTTTATACCGATAACGTAGATGGATTCTGTATTGTTTCCAGTGACAGTGATTTTACCCGACTTGCAAGCCGTTTGAGGGAGTCTGGAAAGGAAGTCATTGGAATGGGGGAGGATAAAACTCCCAAATCCTTCCGTGCTGCCTGCACTGTATTTACCAATCTGGAAGTTTTGCTGAATCAGGATGAAGAAGGTACCGGTGGCGGAGCCATCGGAAAAGAAGTGATTGAACAGGATATTGCTTCCATAATTCTGGAGAACGAGGATAAGAACAAGGCAACTGGACTGGGGGAAATCGGCAACCGGCTGGTTAAAAAGTATTCGGATTTTGATGTGAGAAATTACGGATACAGCTCTTTGTCCAAGTTTCTGGAAGAGATGGACAGCTTTGAACTGAGAAAGACAAGTAATGTAGTCACTGTGCGGATGAAGGATAACCGGACCAGAAAACAGGAGCTTGATGATTATGCAGTGAAACTGGTAAAAGGCACCGGAAAGAATGGAATGGAACTGGCGGCACTTGGTAATGGAATGCATCGCAAGTTCACAGACTTTAAAGTAAAGGATTACGGCTATTCCACATTTTCCAAGTTTGTTAACAGCATACCACAGCTGGAAGTGAGAGAGAATAAGAATAACAGTAACTCTGTATTTTTAAAATAAATGAAAAGGACTCTTAAGCGAAGATAATAAACCTTCAGGCTGAGTAATTCTGTTAACATCAGTCTGAAGGTTTACATAAAGTTTGGGGTTGTCTGGTATCTGGTCATTACAATGCATATAATATAAATTCTGTAGGAACCAGCGCATATCCATAATAACGCAAATAAAAACGATAAGACGGGTCAATTTCATTAATAATACGTGCTAATTTCCATAGGTCTTTATGATTATGATAAGCACTCAAAGCCAATTTGGGGTGATACCGGGCTATCTTATTTTTGCACCCTGATAATGCACTTTCTTCTCCACCCTCAATATCCATCTTGATAAACGTTACTTCCCCTTCTATATCATCATCTATGGTAACTGTCGGAGTTCTGATTGATCCGTCCTTTGCAAGCTGTTTGACAGAAGAAATACCATCTTTCTCCAGATACATGAATCCACATTTATCACTTACGCCCTTTTCACGCACTACTACATTTTCCAGTTTAAATGTTTCCACATTTTTATAGATAGTCTGTACGTTTGCAGGTACAATTTCGTAACAATAAATCTGCTTATAACATTTTTTACCAAACATATTTGTATACTGTATCAAAGTATCCCCTATATAAGCTCCGATATCCACGAAAACCTCGTTGTGATCACAGTGTATCAAATCAAAATCAAAATATTGACTAAAACACTTATCACAGATATCTCCAATCAATGTTTTGTCAGTCTTAAGCCAATAGGAAAGGATATTTAATAAAATCTTTTTGGATCTATAATCACTAAGCTGCCCATACAGCCATTGAAAATCTTTATTATGATTTACTAATGCATCAGCACGGTTATCCACAAGATCATATATTCCCTTATCCGGATCATAAGCGCCCCACAGGCTGCTGTAACGGTTGTAATAATTAATAATTGCATGATAAGCCGGACCGTCTTTTTTCTGACAGTATAGTAAATTTTGTTTAATTCCAGCCTTGATATCTTCCAGGTTACGTTCTTCAATAAACTTCATCAGTCGTCCAAAATATTTATCAACCTGAATTGATATGGTCTCATCCTGTACAGGATATTCTTTGTTCAACAATGCATTATCTTTTATTTTAGAAGAAGCGCTTTGTTTTGACACATCTTGCCTCCTTTAATTATATTACTTTAATTATATTACTTTAATTATATTATTCAATTGTATCATAAAAGTGCACTTAAAACAGATTACCAGATCCCAAGAACAACCTGAAGCGTCAGGCTGACGACTGAAATTCCAACCCAGCAGCAGAACCCCAGGATAATTGGTTTTTTACCGGTTTTCAGCAGTTTGGGCAGATTGGTGTTGGTACCAATGGCAGCCATGGCAAGAATAATAAAAAATTTGCTTAATTCTTTTATATGCCCGGTCAGGGAATGGGGAAGAGCGAAAACGGTGGTGATAATGGAGGCTAAAAGGAAATACAGCACGAAAAACGGAAAAATTTTACTTAATGCCGGTCTTTTTTCTGAGTTTTTCTGCTCTTTGCCCGCCCGGTACAGAGCCAGAAACAATGTAATGGGAATAATGGCAAGTGTGCGGGTTAATTTGACGATTGTTGCGGCCTCCAGCGTATTGCTTCCGTAAATTCCATCCCAGGCTGAAGCTGCTGCAGTGACGGAAGAGGTATCATTAATTGCAGTTCCTGCAAAAAGGCCGAATCCTTCATTGGAAAGACCAAGTGCGGTGCCAAGAGCCGGAAATAAAAGAGCAGCTGCGATGTTGAATAAAAATATAACAGAAATCGCCTGGGCGATTTCATTGTCGTCTGCATCAATGACCGGAGCTGTGGCTGCAATCGCGGAGCCGCCGCAAATGGAAGAGCCGACGCCGATTAAAATTGCACTTTTCTCAGGAACCTTTAACTTGCGAAACAGCACATAGGCAATAACAAGGGAAGTGGTGATGGTGGCTGCAATAATGGGAAGAGACTGCCTGCCCTTTTGCAAAACTGTGGACAGATTCATGCCAAATCCAAGAAGAATCACAGCGTACTGCAGAATCTTTTTTGAAGTAAAGGCGATGCCTGGCCGGATTTGTTCCTTTCCCGTAAGAAACGGTGCAGCGCCCATACCGAGAAGAATGGCAAAGACCGGTCCGCCCACAACCGGAACCAGTTTTCCAAGAAACCAGGCGGGTATTGCAACAATCAGGCACAGTATCAGGCCTGGAACGTATTTTTTCATAAGTAATTTCCTCCTCATTTTTGATCTGAGGCAATTATATAGGAGAAATGCAATAAAATAAAATTATAAATATTTATTAAATGATAAATATATGTTATCATTTAGAAAATACTATAAAGGAGTACGAAAGATGCTGGATTTTAGGATGGATACTTTTCTCGCAGTGTGCAGGCATATGAATTTTACAAAAGCCGCTGGAGAACTGAATATTACACAGCCTGCGGTTTCTCATCATATCAGATATTTAGAAGAGGAATATAAAGTCCGGCTGTTTGAATACAGCGGTAAGAAAATCAGCCTGACAGATGGCGGAAGAACTCTTTTATCAGCAGCCATTACCATGAGAGATGATGAACTTCATTTGAAGAAAATCATGAAACAGCAGTCTGAGAGAAGAAGGCATCTGGTATTCGGAGCCACGATGACCATTGGGGAATATAAGATGCCGGAAGCACTGATGAGATATTTAGAGGCATATCCGGATTCTTCTGTCCGGATGATTGTGGCAGATACCAGGGAGCTTCTGCAAAAGCTCAATGAAGGCGAGATTGAATTTGCTCTTGTGGAAGGATTTTTTCAAAAAAAGGAATATGATTTTCTGGTTTATGATTCGGAACCCTTTGCCGCTGTGTGTGCCGGGAATTACATATTTCATAAAGAAGTCAAGAAAATGGAAGACCTTCTCACTGAACGTATCTTTATCAGAGAATCCGGTTCCGGAACCCGGTATGTATTGGAGCGGTATCTGGAAGGAAAGAATCTGCTTCTCCAGGATTTTACCAACCGCGTAGAGCTCAACAACATTGGCGCCATAAAGCAGATGGCTGCAAAAGGGAGGGGCATTACATTTCTGTATGAGACAGCTGTAAAGCAGGAACTGGAGGCGGGGATTTTAAGAAAAATTCATCTGGAGGATTTTAAACTGAATCATGATTTTTCTTTTATCTGGAGAAAAGGAAGTATCTATCAGACTTACTATAAAGAGCTTTTTGACTTGTTCCACACAGGGGAATAAATGGAGAAAACCACGCAGGAATCAGGGGTTTACAAGACCTGTTAAAAAAAGAAAAAAATTGACAAAAAAGTGTTGACAATTAATACAATTCATATTATACTAATGAGGCAGTCGGGAACAAGAGATAAAAACGCTCCTGACAGGCACTGGGATCTTAGCTCAGCTGGGAGAGCATCTGCCTTACAAGCAGAGGGTCACAGGTTCGAGCCCTGTAGGTCCCACTGATAAGCAAGCGCTTATCAAAGAATTGAATATGGCGGAATAGCTCAGTTGGCCAGAGCACACGGTTCATACCCGTGGTGTCGAGAGTTCGAATCTCCCTTCCGCTACTTTAAAAACACATGAAAGTCTGATATTTGTGTCAGATCTGATGTGTTTTTTTGTTTTCAGGAAATAATAGAGATTAAAAAAACTGGCCAGTATCATTGACACTGGCCAATCGTATCAGGCTTTTAAACCTGGTTAAAATCGGTTTGATTTGCATTGGTAATATCTGGTTTTTCTATATCATAAAACTTGATCCAGTAAAAGTTGTTATGAAATACGGCGCCAAGCTCTTCTTTGCTTCCTAACCAGTCAACATATTTAATCCAGCCGCCGTAAGGAGCACCTGCCGGCTGCTGTGTAGCAGGATCGATAGGGTTCTGACAGATACCGTAGTCATTTAACTCATACCAGCCGGTATCAAGCTGTACCCAGCCGCTTTGAGCGTAACCGGTTTCGTTGAAGTAGTACCAGTATTCACCAATTTTCTCCAGCTTGTTTGCAGGATAGGTACCATCATCTTTCTGATACCACCAACCCTGGTCGTTACTTTTCCAGTCAGCTGCATATGCAGTCATGCTGAATGCTGCGGCTAATAGTGCAGCAACGAGAAATAATTGCACTTTTCTCATGTAAAATACCCCCGTTAATTATATTTACTTGCAGTAGGTCCCAAACCTGACTGACAAATCTAAGAATATTATATAAAAAGTGTGGAAGAAACGCAATAAAAAATTAATATTAGAATAACAAAAAGTTATAAAATACAGGATTCGATCTATTTCGACAAGGACTGATGACCTTTTTCCTTTTTTTTTATATTCATTTTTGCTGTTTTATGTTATACTAAAAAATAGCAAAAAGCGGAGGGATTCCATGTACTATTTTATTGTTAACCCGAACTCCTGTTGCGGACGGGGCAAAATTATCTGGGATAAGCTGGAACGGACTATAAAAGATTCCGGTGTGGAATATCAGGCATATTTAACTGAAAAGCCAGGGGACGCAAAGATATTTGCAAAAAATTTAACAGAAGGGTGTAAGGAATCCAATGTGATCATCGCGGTCGGCGGAGATGGGACAGTCAATGAGATTTTAGACGGATATTCCATGTGCAGTTGTGTTACACTTGGTTATATTCCTGCAGGATCTGGCAATGATCTGGCAAGAAGCTTAAAACTCCCAAAGAATCCGGTCCGGTGTTTAAATAAGATCCTTCATCCCAAATACTATAAATTGATGGACTACGGAGTATTATCCTATGGAGACAGTGAGATCTCCCACCGGCGTTTTGTGGTCAGTGCCGGAATCGGTATGGATGCTGCTGTCTGTCATAATCTGCTGTATTCCAGAACCAGAGGTTTGCTTCACAGGCTGCGGATTGGAAAGCTGGCCTATTTACTTGCGGGTGTCAGACAGCTGATATCAGCAAAGCCCTGTAAAGGATATATTTTACTAAATGGAGTGCAGAAGATTGAGTTTAACCATGCTTATTTTATTTCGGCCCACATTCATCCATATGAAGGCGGAGGATTTAAGTTCGCGCCGGATGCTGATTTTGAAGACGGCAGGCTGTCGGTCTGCGTGATGAATAACCGGAAGAAGAGAAAGCTGGTGTGTGTACTGCTTAATTCCCTGATGGGAAAAAAATCCGTGAACAAAGGAATCCGTTTCTATTCCTGCGAAGAGATTCACATTCATATGGACCGTCCCATGGCGGTTCATGTCGATGGAGAAAGCTGCTTCTGCCAGAATGATGTGGAGATCCGGTGTATCGGTAAGAAACTTCGTATGATCGTTTAAGATCTGATCTATTTATATAGGAAAGGAAAAATAATGAGAATTGGACAGGGATATGATGTTCATAAATTTGCAAAAGGCAGGGATTTGATCCTGGGAGGAGTGGCTATTCCTTACGAGATGGGACTTCTCGGCCATTCAGATGCAGATGTGCTTGCCCATGCAATTATAGATGCTTTACTGGGAGCTGCTGCACTGGGAGATATCGGGGAACATTTTCCGGATACGGATCCAAAGTATAAAGGAGTCTCCAGCATGGAACTGTTAAAGCATGTGGCTGCTTTACTGGAAGAGAAGGGGTATGTAGTGGAGAATATTGATTCCACAGTGATAGCCCAAAAACCTAAGCTTTTGTCATACAGACCCTTAATGGCTGAGAATATCGCGGGTGCGCTTGGTCTGCCTGTTGATAAAGTGAATGTAAAGGCAACAACAGAGGAAGGACTTGGATTTACCGGAAGAGGAGAAGGAATTGCCTCTCAGGCCGTTGCTCTTTTAACTTCTGTGGGTGATTACTGTTATGATGACAGAATCATGCAAAATGACTGTCAGGGCTGTAAAGGCTGCTGTAAACATGAATAACAGGAGAATGGAAGGGAGAAAGCATGAAAATATTTAATACGTTATCCAGACAAAAAGAAGAATTCATACCGTTAGAGGCCGGAAAGGTGAAGATGTATGTCTGTGGTCCTACGGTATATAATCTGATACACATCGGTAATGCACGTCCGATGATTGTGTTTGATACAGTCCGGAGATATTTTGAATATAAGGGCTATGATGTGAATTTTGTATCCAATTTTACCGATGTGGACGACAAGATTATTAAGAAAGCCATAGAAGAGGGCGTTGATGCAGATACGGTATCAAAGCGCTATATAGAGGAATGCAAAAAGGATATGGAAGCCATGAATGTAAAACCGGCGACTAAGAATCCGCTTGCTACGGAAGAGATCTGCGGTATGCTGGACATGATAAAGGATTTAATTGATTCCGGTCATGCCTATGCAGCAAAGGATGGGACCGTTTATTTCCGTACAAAATCATTTGAGCACTATGGAAAACTGTCTCATAAAAACCTGGAAGACTTACAGTCAGGTTTCCGTGAACTGAAGGTAACCGGAGAAGAGGAAAAGGAAGAACCTTCTGATTTCGTGCTCTGGAAGCCCAAGAAGGAAGGGGAGCCATACTGGGAATCCCCCTGGTGCGACGGCCGTCCCGGCTGGCATATCGAGTGCTCGGTTATGTCCAAGAAATATTTAGGGGACCAGATCGATATTCATGCAGGCGGCGAGGATTTAATCTTCCCCCATCATGAGAATGAGATCGCTCAAAGTGAGGCGGCGAACGGAAAAGAGTTTGCAAAATACTGGATGCATAACGCATTTCTTAATATTGACAATAAGAAGATGTCAAAATCACTGGGCAACTTCTTTACAGTCCGTGATATCAGTGAAAAATATGATCTTCAGGTGCTGCGTTTCTTTATGCTCAGCGCTCATTACAGAAGTCCCTTAAATTTCAGTGCAGATTTAATGGAATCTTCAAAAAACGGACTGGAGCGCATTCTGACTGCTGTTGAAAAATTAAAGAGCCTTAAAGCAGCAGCTAAGACAGAAGGTCTGCTTAAGAAAGAAGACCGGAGTCTGGTCGAAGCTCTGGTAGAAAAATATGAAGCAGCCATGGAAGATGATTTTAATACGGCAGATGCCATTTCCGCAATTTTCGAACTGGTGAAATTAAGCAATTCCACCACAGATGAGGAGAGTTCTCTGGAATATGTTTCCTTATTAAAAGATACTATTGAAAGGCTTTGCGATATTTTAGGCATTATAACAGAAAAGGAAGAAGTAATTCTTGCTGAAGAGATTGAAGCCATGATTGCGGCAAGACAGCAGGCGAGAAAAGACAAAGACTTTGCACTGGCTGATGAAATCCGGGGAAAACTGTTGGATCAGGGCATTGTGCTGGAGGACACCAGGGAAGGTGTAAAATGGAAGAGAATATAATTTCACTGTCTGCATTTGCCGGTTTTTTTGCAGATACACTTCAGTTAAAGGAAGTAGATATTACCAGTTATTCTCCTCTTGCACTGGCCTATATCGGAGATGCAGTGTATGAACTGATTATCCGTACGAAAGTTATGAACCACGGAAGCACACAGGTGAATAATATGCATAAGAAAAGTGCCAGACTGGTGAATGCAAAGGCTCAGGCAGACATCATCAGAAGTCTGGTGGAGGGGGAAGAACTGACTCCGGAGGAGATTGCCGTATACAAACGGGGACGCAATGCCAAATCTGCCACTACAGCCAAACATGCGACAGTGGCAGATTA